>NZ_JAWZTE010000020.1:0-73274 GCF_033875155.1 Actinocorallia sp. A-T 12471
CGGCTAGAGCGGCTAGAGCGGCTAGAGCGGCTAGAGCGGCTAGAGCGGCTAGAGCGGCTAGGGCTGTTTGGGTCGTGGGGGGCGGGGGTTTGGGTTGTGGGGGGCGGGGGTTTGGGTTGTGGGGGGGGTGGGGGTGGGTGGGGGTAGGTACAGTCCGGGGAGGGAGGGTGATGAAGGATTTGACGATTCGGCTTGATGCGCTGGATCCGCAGGCGGGGGCGGCGTTGCGCGTTATCGCGTACTTTGACGACCTCAGTGCGCATGGGGCCGGGCTTGCCATGATCGTCAGGGCTGCGGCGTTGTTGGCGCAGGCGCCTGCGGCGCTTGTGGACGAGGGGCGGCGGGTCAGGATCAGGGTGTCTCCCGATGGGTCTCCGGGCGAACCCGTCGGGGAGCCCGATCCGGCGTGGCCGCGCACCGGCGTCGGCTCCGGCGTGCTCTGGCTGGAGTACGCCGGGCCGCCGCGGCCGGTGGACGCGATGGTCCTCGAGCGGGCCGCCGCGGCCGCCGCGGCGGTGCTCGACCGCACCCGGGGCCGCGCGGTCGCGACGGCGTCGCTGGAGACGCTGTTCGACGCGGAAGCCCCCGAGGAGGCGCGAGCGCTCGCGGGCCGCCGCCTCGGCCTGCCGGAGACCGGCCTCCTACGCGCCGTCGCCTACCTCGACGGCCGCGCCGCGGTCCTCAGACACGACGAGGCCCCCATGGAGGGCTCACGCGCCGGGGTCGGCCCCGGCACGCCCCTGCTCGACCTGCCCGCCTCCTGGGAGGCCGCGAGGCTCGCGCTGCGCCTCACCGCCGACGGCTCCGACCACGACCCCGGCCCGCGCGTCGTCCACGCCGCCGAGTCCGGCGCGCTGCTCCTCCTTGCCCGCGCCGTCACCCCGGAGACCCCCGAGATCGAGGACGTCACCCGCCTCGACCGCGCCGCCCAGTCGGCCCCCTGGATGCTCGCCACCCTCGACGCGATCGTCTCCGCCCCCAGCCTCCGCGCCGCGGCCTCCACGCTCCTCCTGCACCACTCGACCCTCCAGGACCGCCTCGTCCAGGCCGAACGCCTCCTGGGCTGGCCCCCGCACACCCCCCAGGGCCGCCTCCGCCTCCAGCTCGCCCTCACCCTCCGCCGCCTCCACCGCGCCCCCTGACGCTCACCCCAGCATCCGCGTCACGAACGCGACGGCCTCCGGCGCGGCGTCACTCCCCGGCCACCACGACGGCCCGCTCCCGCACAGGTCGCGGCTCAGCGCGAGGTGCGCGGTGCCGCCGTTGACGTCGGTCGCGTGCACCGTCTCCACCCCCCGAAGCCCGCCCTCGGTCCACTTCTTCGCGCACTTCAGACGCGAGGTCCCCTGGTCGGACGCCTCCACGATGTCCCGCAGCTCGACCATGCCGTCCCTGGCGACCGCCTGCTCCCGCAGCGTCAGACGCCCCGCGCTGTCGGCGGCGTACCGGCACGCCCGCGCGACGGCGAGGGCCGACGGCACCTCCCGCACGCCCGAGCCCCTCCTGAAGTCGGTGACGATCCCCGGCGCGGGATGCAGGACGGCGGCCTGCGCGAACTCGTCGGGAAGCGTCTCAAGGCACGCCACCGGGGTGATCTCGGCGGGGTCGCGCGCGGTCTCCGCCCGCCACAGCCGCAGGAACGCGTTGTGCGTCTCCCGCGCTCCGTCCCGCACCGCGCGCGGCCCCCTGAGCTCGCCGGAGCTGAACGCGAACTCGAACGCGGTCCGGTGCCCGTCGGCGTACCGCAGGACGAGGTTGACCGACGGGTATCCCACGAGGGTGTGCGGGCCAGAGCCCCACCCCGACCTCGGCAGGTCAGCCAGGACGTCCTGAAGCTCGCCGACGCGCTCGGTCAGCCGCAGCGCCTCCGTCCAGCGGGCCTCCTCGAACACCGACATCCGGCACAGCACCGCCTCGACCGCCCCGTCCTCGGCGAGGGCGCGGGTGTTCGGCGGCCCCCACGGCGCGATCCTGCCCCAGCCGTAGTCCACGTCGCTGATCGGACGCACGGGACACCCCGAGTCCCCGTACTGGACCTCGACGGGCTCGGGACCCCCCGCATAGGGTGCCGCGCCCACACCCACGACGAGTAGTGCGGCGACAGTGAGCAGTGCGCGTGTTTTACGCAAGGTTCCTCCGGTGTGAACGCGGCTTGACCGAATGATCGCACCGCGTGCCGGTTGGGCGAGAGCGTGCTGGTGAGAGGTAGTTTCAGAAGGAAAGTGAGGTGCGTCATTTCTCTCTCGACAGTCGACGACCTGGCCAAGGCGCTGCCCGACAGCCGCCTCATCACCGACCCCGACGTGCTCACGGGCGTCAGCCACGACGAGGCGGCGTGGGCCCCCGTCGGCGCGCCGCTCGCCGCGCTGCGGGCGGGTTCCGCCGACGAGGTCGCGCGGGCCGTCGCGGCCTGCGCGGACCTCGGCGTGCCCGTCGTGCCGAGGGGTGCGGGCACGGGGCTCTCCGGCGGCGCGAACGCCGTGGACGGCTGTCTCGTGCTCGACATGTCGCGGATGAACGCGATCGTGGAGATCGACCCGGAGAACATGATCGCGGTCGTGCAGCCGGGCGTCGTCAACGACGACCTCAAGGCGGCGGTCGCCGAGCACGGCCTCTGGTACCCGCCGGACCCGGCGAGCGCGCCCTGGTCGACCATCGGCGGCAATGTCTCCACCAACGCGGGCGGCCTGTGCTGCCTCAAGTACGGCGTCACCCGTGACTACGTGCTCGGCATGGAGGCCGTCGTCGGCGGCCCCGCGGGCCCGTACGGGACCCGCGCGCGGCTCGGCAGGCGCACCACCAAGGGCGTCGCGGGCTATGACCTCACGAGCCTGTTCGTCGGCTCCGAGGGCACCCTCGGCGTCGTGACCGAGGTGACGTTGCGGCTGCGTCCGGCCCGCCGTGACGCGCCGCGCACGGTCGTCGGCTCGTTCTCCGGCCTTGTCGAGGCGGGGCAGGCCGTCGCGCTGGTCACCGCGCGCGGCCTCGTGCCCGCCGCGCTCGAGCTGCTCGACCGCACCTGCCTCCAGGCCGTGGAGGACTGGAAGCACCTTGGCGTCGACCCGTCGGCGGAGGCGATGCTGCTGGCCAGCGTCGACTCGCCGGGCGCGGCGGGCGAGGAGGAGGCCGAGGCCGTCGCGACGGCGTTCCGCGACGCGGGCGCGCTGTGGGCCGAGCGGTCGAGCGACCCGGTCGAGGCCGAGGCGCTGTTCTCCGCGCGCCGCCTGGCCTACCCGGCGCTCGAGCGGCTCGGGCCCGTCCTCACCGAGGACGTGTGCGTGCCGCGCTCGACCGTCCCGCTGATGCTCGCCAAGGTCGAGGAGATCGCGCGCCGCCACGGCATCCGCATCGCGACGATCGCGCACGCGGGCGACGGCAACCTGCACCCGCTGCTCATCACCCCGCCCGGCGACCCGGCCGCGCGCACCGCCGCCGAGGCCGCGTTCGACGACCTCATCGCCGCGGCGCTGGCGCTCGGCGGCACCGTCACCGGCGAGCACGGGGTCGGCCTGCTCAAGCGCGCGGGCATGCGGCAGGAGCTGTCCCTCGGGGTGCGGGCGATGCAGCGCGCGGTCAAGGACGCGCTCGATCCGCTCAACCTGTTCAACCCGGGCAAGGTCATAGGCGACGACCCCGACCTCATCAGGCCCTGACGGTCAGCCCGGCGTGTACCAGCGGCCGTCCGGCGTGAGCCGGGCGGCCTCGGCGGGCCCGTCGCTGCCCTTGGCGTAAGGGAAGGGCGCGTCCTTCGGGTCGAGGATCGGCGCGACGACCCGCCAGCACTCCTCGATCGCGCGCGGGCTGGCGAACCGCCGCGGGTCGCCCGTCATCACCGCCGCCATGACGCGCTCGTAGGCGGTGACGTTGCTGCCGGTGAGATGCGGAAAGTCGGCCGACGCCGCGATCAGGTCGATCCTGTCGCCGGTCCGCGCGGCATCCCCCGGCTTCGACCCGCGCCCCGTCAGCAGCTGGACAGTCAGGCCCGCCTCGGGTTCGAGCCGGAACCGCAGCAGGTCGGGCGGCGCCTTCTCCACATCCCTGGAGTGCCGGGACGCAGGAACCGGCCTGCGCGTCTCCACGACGATCTCCGTGGCGGTCGTCGCGAGCCCCTTGCCCGCCTGGACGCAGAACGGCACACCCGCCCAGCGCGGGGTGTCCACGAACAGCCGGAGCGCCGCGAACGTCTCGGTCGTGGAGTCCGGTGCGACCCCTTCGGTCTCCCGGTAGCCCTCGTACTGGCCGCGCACGTAGTCGGCCGGGTCGACCGTGCGGAAGGCGCGCAGCGCGCGGGCCCGCTCGGTGACGACGTCCTCGGCCGACCCGCTCTCCGGCGTCTCCATCACGAAGTAGGCGAGCGTCTGGAGCAGATGGTTCTGCACGACATCACGCAGGCATCCGGTGCCGTCGTAGAACCCTCCCCTGCCCTGGACGTCCAGATCTTCGATCCCGAAGACCTGCACGGAGGTGACGGCCTCGCGGTGCAGCGCCCGGTCGATCAGGGAGTTCGCGGCGCGGAAGGCGAGCAGGTTCTCCACCGCGTCCTTGCCGAGGAAGTGGTCGACGCGGCGGATCTCCTCGGCCGGGAAGCAGCGGGTCAGCTCCTCCTCAAGCGCCCGCGCGGACTCCAGGTCGTGCCCGAACGGCTTCTCCACGACGAGCCTGGCCCGCTCGTTCAGCCCCGCCGACGCCAGAGCCTGCGCGGTCTTGGCGTACTGCTCGGGCGGAATCGCCAGATAATGGGCGACGAAACCGCAGTCGGCGATCTCCTCGGCGATGCTCTCGAAGGTGTCGGGGTCGTCGTAGTCGACGGCGGCGATCCGGAGCGCGGCGGCGAACGCGGCGAACGCGTCCTCGTCCACCGGGCCCTGCGCCGCGACGGCGTCACGCGCCCTTTTCCGCAGGTCGTCAACGGTCTTTCCGCCGCGCGTGACGCCGACGACCCTGCCGAGGTCGAACCCATCGCGCACCAGCCGGTACAGCGCAGGGAGCACCATCTTGGCGGCGAGATCGCCGGTGATCCCGAACAGCACGAGCGCGTCGGCCCGCCGCTCAGCACCCTCCATGAAGGCCCTCCCCCGCTTCCGGTCTCCCCCGTGGCCCTTCCCGTCACCGCGGCCCCGGGAAACCCCGCGCAGGTCAGGCGGTCGGCGCGGCGAAGACCCGCTTCCCCTCCACGTAGGTGAGGTCGACGCGGGTCTCGGCGAGCGCGTCGGGGTCGGCGTAGGGGTCGCGGTCGAGGACGACGAGGTCGGCGAGGTTGCCGGACACGAGCGAGCCGGTGTCGTCGAGGTGGTTGGCGTGGGCGGAGCCGGCCGTGTAGGCGGCGAGCGCGGTCGTCAGGTCGAGCCGCTGGTCGGGCAGGAACACCGGACCGTCGGAGTCCGGCAGGACCCGGTTGACCGCCACGTGCAGCCCCTCGAACGGGTTCGGGGTGGACACCGGCCAGTCGCTGCCCGCCGCGAGGGTCGCGCCCGCGCGGTGCAGGTCGGCGAACGGGTACTGCCAGGCGGCGCGTTCTTTGCCGAGGAACGGGATCGTCAGCTCGTCCATCTGGGGTTCGTGCGCCGCCCAGTACGGCTGGAGGTTCGCGATCGCGCCCAGCGCGCGGAAGCGTGCGACGTCGTCGGGGTGGACGACCTGGAGGTGGGCGAGCTGGTGGCGGGTGTCGCGGAAGCCGTTGGCGGCGCGGGCCGCCTCGATCGCGTCGAGCGCCTCGCGGACGGCCCGGTCGCCGAGCGCGTGGAAGTGGACCTGGAAGCCGTGCGCGTCGAGGGCCACGACGTAGGAGCGCAGCGCCTCGGGGTCCACAAAGCTGAGGCCGCTGTTGCCGGTCTGGCAGCCGCACGCGTCGAGGTAGGGGGAGGTCATCGCGGCGGTGAAGTTCTCCGCGACGCCGTCCTGCATGACCTTGACCGACGAGCAGCGCAGCCGCCCCACGGTGAGGCGTTCGCGTTTGTCGAGGAGGTCGGGGATCTGCTCGGCCCCCCTGGTCCGCGACCACCACAGCGCCCCGACGACCCGCGCGGTGAGCGTGCCGTCCCGCGCGGCGGTGAGGTAGGCGTCGGAGACGTCGGGGTAGCCGTCGGTCCCGCAGATGATCGCGTCCTGCCACCCGGTGATGCCGAGGGCGTGCAGCGTCTCCTGGCCGCGCAGCAGGCCGTCCAGGCGCTCGCGCGGGGTGTCCGGGGGGACGTGTGCGCCGACGAGGTCGACCGCGCCCTCGTGCAGCGTGCCTGAGGGGTGCCCCGCCGCGTCCCGCTCGATCCTGCCGTCGGCCGGGTCGGGGGTGGCGGCGGTGAGCCCGGCGATCTCCAGCGCGCGGGAGTTCGCCCAGGCCCCGTGGTGGTCGCGGTTGTGCAGCAGGATGGGACGGTCGGGGACCGCCTTGTCGAGCAGGTCGGCGGTGGGCGCGCCGCCCGGGAAGCTCTCCATCGACCAGCCGCCGCCGGTGATCCACGGCAGGCCCGGGTTGGCGTCGGCGTAGGCGCGCACGCGGCGCAGGTACTCGGCGACCTCGGTGGTGCCGGTGAGGTCGCAGCGCGCCAGCTCCATCCCGCCCATGACGGCGTGGACGTGGGCGTCCTGGAAGCCGGGCAGCAGCGCGCGTCCGCGCAGCTCCACCACCTCGGTCCGCGGTCCGACCAGATCCCCGACCTCGGCGTGTCCGACCGCGATGATCCGCCCGTCCCTGACGGCCAGGGCCGTGGCCCTGCTGCGGGCCGCGTCCATGGTCAGGACCGGTCCCCCGGTGAAGACCAGGTCGGCGGGACGGTCGTTCATGCGTGCTCCTTCCGCACCCGGCGCGCTCCGTCGCGCACCGGAACAAGCATGCCCGAAATCGCCGAGTAGGTCCTACTCGGCCCTCCCGGAAGCCCATGGGGACCCGGGCCGGTAACCGTCGCGTTAAGCGCGGTTTCGGCGAGGGGTCGGCGTCCTCTGCTCTCTTGACGGCCTCCCGGCGGCTGACTTACGTTCCCTTCAGCGTAACGGTGTTTCTTGTAAGGAAACGGAAAATGGGCGAAGTCATATACCTCAGCCGCAGAAGGCTCCTCCAGCTGGGCGGCGTCACCGCCCTCGCGATGGCGGCCGGATGCGCCACAAGCTCCGAGGAGGACGGCGGCGACGCCGCCTCCACCCAACTCGTCTTCGCCTCGACCTCCATCACCAACTCCCTCGACCCCCTGATCGCGCTGTCCAGCGTCGGGACCACGTTCACCACCCAGGTGTACGACCCGCTGGTCGACCTCGGCGCGGAAGGCAAGCCGGTACCCGCCCTGGCGACCGCGTGGAAGCAGGTCGACGACCTCACCGTGGAGTTCACGCTCCGCGAGGGCGTCGTCTTCCACGAGGGCGGCGCGTTCGACGCCGCCGCCGTGGTGGCCAACATCGAGCGGGTGCTGTCGGACAACCCTGCCTTCGCCGCCCGCAAGGGCGAGATGGGCTTCCTCAAGGGCGCGGAGGCGGTGGACGCCAAGACCGTCAGGGTCACCACGTCCAAGCCCGACCCCGTCCTGCTCAACCGGCTCAGCCGCCTGCACATCGTCGACCCGGCGGTCTTCGACAAGGACCCGGCCAAGGTCGCCTCGGGCACCGGGCCGTTCAAGGTCGCCAAGTACGAGCCGAACAAGAGCATCGACCTCGAGGCGTTCACCGAGTCCTGGCGCGCGCCCGAGACGCTCACCTCGGCCCGGCTCATCGCCATCCCCGACTCCGGCACCATGACGACGGCGCTGCGCTCCGGCGAGATCGACGCGGTCTTCGGCCTGCCGCCCGCCGTCGCCGCGCAGCTCAAGGACTTCAACGTGCAGGCCCCTCCGGCCGGGTCCTGCGCGATCCTGTCGATGATCCCGGCGGTCGAGGCGAAGCTGCGCGACAAGAACGTGCGGACCGCGCTCAACCTCGCGGTCAACAAGGACGAGTTCGTCAAGGAGGGCCTGTCCGGCTTCGGCGAGGTGCCGACCGGCCAGCTCCTGCAGCCCGGCTACCCCGGCTACGACGACTCCCTGAAGGGCTTCGGGTTCGACGCCGCCAAGGCCAAGCAGCTGCTCGCCGACGCGGGCGCGGACGGCATCACCCTGAACATCGCCACGACCGCGCTGTTCAAGCAGCAGGCCGAGATCGTCGCGGGCTACCTCACCGAGGTCGGCATCAAGAGCGAGGTCGTCATCCAGGACCTCGCGACGTTCATCACCTCGCTGCTGAAGAAGAGCGAGGTGCCGCTGCTGTACTGGCAGACCGACTACTTCGACCTGAAGGACATCGCGAGCGTCAGCAGGTTCGGGCCGCAGCCCGAGGGCGTCCAGAGCCACTTCGAGAACGACGACTACACGTCGCTGTTCGCCGAGTCCGGCACCGAGATGGACCCCGACGCCAGGGCCGCGACGATCCGGGAGATGGCGGGGGTGCTCAACGCGGAGGCCGGCGTGGTGTTCCTCGCCTGGCCCAAGACCGTCTACGTCCACCCCGAGAGCGTCGACCTCGGCCTGACGCCGAACGGCAACGCCTCGCTCGCCACGTCGAAGAAGAAGTCCTGACCTTGGCGACCGCGTCACTCAAGCGGCCGGACGCGTCACGCGCGCGTCCGGCCGTGCCGACCTGGCTCCTGTGGACCGTCGCGGTGTGGGCGGTCCGCCTGGCGGTGACCGTCCTCGGCATCCTCACGCTGCTGTTCGCGCTGCTGCACCTGTCCGGCGACCCGGCCGCGGTGATGGTCGGCCCGGGCGGCAGCGCGGAGGACCTGGCGAAGGTGCACGCCCAGCTCGGCCTCGACCGCCCGTTCCTCGACCAGTACCTCGCCTTCCTCGGCGACGTCGCGCGCCTCGACTTCGGGGACGCGCGCGGCACCGGCGAGGCGGCGCTTCCGGCCGTGCTCGCCAAACTGCCGCTGACCCTCCAGTTGGTCGCGGCGACCCTCGTGGTCTCGGTCGCCGTCGGGCTGCCGCTCGGGGTCCTCGCGGCCGCACGGCGGGAGGGCACGCTCGGCAGGATCATCGCCGGGGCGGCTGCGCTCGGCCAGGCGATCCCGAACTTCGTGCTCGGGCTCGTCCTGCTGCTGGTGTTCGCGCTGTGGCTCGGCTGGCTGCCCTCCTACGGCTCCACCACGCCCGCGCACACCGTGCTGCCCGTGATCACGCTCGCGCTGTTCACGCTGGCCCGGGTCGTGCTGCTGACCCGCGCGGGCGTCATCGAGGCGCTGTCGCAGGACTTCTGCCGCGCCGTCGTCGCCAAGGGCGGCGGCCGCTCGCGGGTGCTGTGGCGGCACGCGCTGCCGAACGCGTTCCCGCCCGTGCTGGCGTTCCTCGTCACCGACACCGGCTACCTGCTGTCGGGAACCGTCCTCGTCGAACAGCTCTACGCCTATGACGGGATCGGCCGCGGGCTCGTCATCGCGATCAACGAACAGGACTATCCGACGGTCCAGGCGACGGTCTTCACCGTCGCCGTCATCGTGGTCGCCGTCAGCGCGCTGGGCGACGTCCTCGGACGGGTCGCCGACCCGCGCGTCGGAAGGGAGTCCGCCGGATGAGCCGTCTTTCCACCCCGGCGCGAATCGCGCTAGCGGGGCTAGCACTGCTCGCCGCCGCAGTGGCGTTCGGGCCGCTGCTGCTGCCCGCCGACCCGCTCAAGCAGAACCTCGCCGACGGGCTCGCCCCGCCGTTCTGGATGGACGGCGCGATCCCCGGCCACCCGCTCGGCACCGACCAGCTCGGCCGCGACCTCCTCGTCCGCACCCTCGCGGGCGGCAGGACGTCCCTGCTCGTCGGGTTCGTCGCCGCAACCCTCGCGTGCTTCCTCGGCATCCTCGCCGGGCTCGTCGCCGGATACCTCGGCGGGATCATCGACCGGCTGATCATGGGCGTCGGCGACCTGTGGATCGCGTTCCCGTTCCTCGTGCTGGCGATCGCCGCGATCACCGTCGTCGGGTCGTCCACGCCGGTGCTGATCGTGCTGCTGACGCTCGCCGGATGGGTCACCCCCGCGCGCGTCACCCGCGCGCTGGCACGACGGCTGAAGGGCGAGGACTACGTGAGCGCCGCCGTCGGGTTCGGCGGCGGCCACAGGTATGTCATCGCCAGGCATCTGCTGCCCGCCGTCGCGGGCGCGAACGCCGTCATCTGGACGTTCATGGTCGGCGCGCTCGTGCTCATCGAGGGCGGCCTGTCGTTCCTCGGGCTCGGCGTCCGGCCGCCGACGCCGTCGTGGGGGACCATCCTCAACGACGGGCGCGACCTCATGGAGACCGCGTGGTGGGTGCCGCTCTGGCCCGGCCTCGCGCTCACCCTGACCGTCCTGTTCGTCAACCTCCTCGGCGACGGCCTGCGCCGCGTCTTCGACGTCAAGGAGAGCGACCGTGCTTGAAGTCCAAGACCTCAGCGTCACCGCGGGCAAGACCGTGCTCGTCGACGGGGTGTCGTTCGCCGTCGCGGCGGGGGCGATGCTCGGGCTCGTCGGCGAGTCCGGCTCCGGGAAGACCACCGCCGTGCTCGCGCTCGCGGGGCTGCTCCAGGAAGGGGTAGTGCGCTCGGCCGGAGAGGTGTCCCTCGACGGGTCGCCGCTGACCGACGCCAGGCTCGCCAAGGTGCGCGGGAAGGACGTCGGGCTCGTGTTCCAGGACCCGTCGGCCTCGCTCGACCCGCTGATGCGGGCCGGCGCGCAGGTCGCCGAGGTGTACCGCGTGCACGGCGTCGGACGCGGCGAGGCCAGGCGCAGGGCCGTCGCGCTGCTGGCGAAGGTCGGCGTCGCGCGGCACCGGGCGTTCCCGCACCAGCTGTCCGGCGGGCAGCGCCAGCGCGTCGGCATCGCCGTCGCGATCGCGCTCGGCCCGCGCCTGCTCATCGCCGACGAACCCACCACGGCCCTCGACGTCACGGTCCAGGCCCAGATCATGGAGCTGCTGCTGTCCGCGCAGAAGGAGACAGGGGCGGCGACCGTCATGGTCAGCCACGACCTCGACCTCGTCGCCAGGCACGCCGACGACGTCGCCGTCATGTACGCCGGACGGCTTGTCGAGACCGGGCCCGCCGCGAAGATCTCGGCGAGACCACGGCATCCGTACACGCGGGCGCTGCTCGAGTCGCGGCCCAGGCTCGGCGCGGCGCGCGGGCCGCTCCCGGTGATCCCGGGGCAGGCCCCGCATCCGTCGGCGCGGCCGTCGGGGTGCGCGTTCCATCCGCGCTGCCCGCTCGCCTTGGCGCGCTGTGCGACCGAGACGCCTCAGCTCGTGGGCGGCGTCGCGTGCTGGGCGGCCGCCGATGAGTGAGCCGCTGCTTTCCCTCACCGATGTCCGCAAGTCCTACGGGCGCTTCGAGGCGGTCGCGGGCGTCAGCCTCGCGGTGGGCCGGGGCGAGACCGTCGCCGTCGTCGGGGAGTCCGGGTCGGGCAAGTCGACGCTCGGGCGCTGCGCGGTGCGGCTCACCAGGCCGACGTCGGGGAGCGTCAGGTTCGACGGGGTCGAACTAGCCGGGCTGTCCGGGCGGCGGCTCAGACCGCTGCGGCCGCGCTTCCAGATGGTGTTCCAGGACCCGTCGGGCTCGCTCGATCCGCGCTGGACCGTCGGACGGTCGCTCGCCGAACCGCTCAGGCTGCAGGGCCGCGACGCCGACGTGGGCGCGCTGCTCGGGGAGGTCGGGCTCGATCCGTCGTTCGCCGCGCGCAGACCGCACGAGCTGTCGGGCGGGCAGCGGCAGCGGGTGGGGATCGCCCGCGCGCTCGCCCTCTCACCCGACCTGCTGGTCCTTGACGAGCCCGTCACGGCCCTCGACGTGTCGGTCCAGGCGCAGATCATCAACCTGCTGCTCGAACTCCAGGAGACGCGCGGCCTCGCCTACCTGCTCATCTCGCACGATCTCGCGGTCGTCGGCGCGCTCGCGCACCGGACCGCCGTGATGAGCGAGGGCGTGGTGGTCGAGGAGGGGACGACCGAGCGGGTCTTCCGCGCGCCCGAACACCCCTACACCCGGACCCTTCTGGCGTCGGCGGGCGGCTAGGCTCGTCGGCTGTGCCACCGGAGACCGATCTCGCCAAGCTGCTCGCCGGAATGCGGCCGGGCCTCAACCCCGGCCGCTACGTCTTCACGACGGTTCCCGGGCCCGTGCCGCCCGGGGTCGCGCCCGTCGTGACCGTCGCGGAGGCGGAGGGCGTGACGCTCGTGCTGCGTCAGGAGGAGGCCGACGCGGCGGGCCTCGCCTATGACTACGTCGCGGGCTGGATCACCCTGCGGGTCAACTCGGCGCTGGCGGCCGTCGGGTTGACCGCCGCCGTCTCCGGCGTCCTCGCCGCGGCGGGGGTGAGCTGCAACGTCGTCGCGGGCTTCCACCACGACCACCTGTTCGTCCCCCACGCCGAGGCCGAGCGGGCCGTCGCGCTGCTCGTCGAGCTGGCCGCGTCGGCCTGACGGGCCGGGTCAGCCGCCGGGCCGGTGCAGGAAGCTGTCGGCGACGGAGGTCAGCTTGCCCTCGTCGAGCCGGTGCAGCGGCTGCGAGACGTTCACCCCGATCCACGTCGGCACCGGCCCGGACGGCGCGGCGATCGTCCATGACGCCTCCACCGCGACCGGCGTGGGGTGCGCGGCGAGCCGCAGCGCCTCGCCCAGGCGCGCCAGATCCGGGTCCTGTTCGCCGTGCCGCCAGACGACGGACGGGCCGACGCTCCGCCACGCGCCCACCACGCCGACCTCGAGCTTGTCCGGCGGGTCCGCCGACAGCAGCGGGGTGCCGTCGGGCAGCCGCCAGTGCGCGGGCGCGTCGCCGAGCGCGCCCCACCTGCCGCGCGCGGCCGCGCCGACGATCGCGTGCAGGAACGCGGGGTCGGCGCAGCGCGCGCCGAGGAACACCTCGTCGGTGCAGAACACCTCGACCGCGACGTCGGGCCCTGCGGCGGCGATCCATTCGCTGAGCTCGTGCGCCGACGCGGTGTGCGGGCGGACCACGAACGGCTCCTCCCACACGCCGCCCGAGGCGAACTCAAGCCGGGTCACCGGAAGCCCGGCACGCGTCCGCAGCACCTCGGGCAGGCTCGTGCGGGTGGGCGACGCCTTCTCGGTCGCGGCGCGCACCGCCTCGCGCACGGCACGCGAGACATGCCGCCGGTCGAGCCTGTCGATCGCGGCGGCGGTCGTCCCGCCCGGCGTCGCGACCTCGGCCAGCAGCTCGCCGGGCGCGGCCTTCTCCTCGCACATCAGCGTCCCGGCACCGGCGAGCGTCCGGGTGACGAGCACACGAGCCGTCTCGGGGGCGAGGCCCTCCCCCACGGCGGCCTCCACCATCGCCTCCGCGACGTAGTACAGATACGCGGGCCCTGACCCGACGACGGCGGTGGCCGCCCCCTGCTCGGCCTCCCCCACCCATGTGACTGCCCCGACCTTCTGGAACACCTCCTCAGCCCGCCGCCGCGCCTCGGGCGGCGTCGTGTCCGCCGCCGACAGGACCGTCATCCCCGCCCCGTAGGCGACGGCGATGTTCGTCATGGCCCGGACGCCGGCGACGCCGTCGGGCAGCGCCTCGGTGACCCGGGCGAGCGGCACCCCCGCCGCCAGCGACACCACGAGCACGCCGGGCCGCAGCTCGCCCGCGATCCGCTCGAGCACCCCGGCCACCCCGGGCGGCGGCACCGCCACGAGCACGGTCGCCGCGCCGCGCGCGGCCTCGGCGGGGTCGGTCCCCACCGCGATCCCCAGTTCTCCGCCGAGCCTCGCCGCCGCCTCCGCCGACCCCGAGGACCCGGCGATCCCTCCGGCCGGGACCCCGCCGCGCAGCAGCCCCCTGACCACGGCCTCGCCGAGCCGTCCGACGCCGACCACCGCGACCTCACGCCCTGTTGTCCCCATAAGCCCGGTGTTGCCGCCCCGCCCGACCCCCACCCCGAGGCCGCTTGATCTTTACCGTGCCCTGGCCTCGCGGCCCGGGCGTCGTCAGGCGGGCAGGGGTTCCGCGCCCAGGGCGGCGAGCAGGGCCGTCATCGTGGCGGTCTCCTTGCGCTGGGCGGCCGACATGTGCAGGGCGAGGGTGCGGACCGCCGGATGGGCGGCACGGCGGGCGGCGGCGTCGGCCATCAGGACGCCGCCCTGGTGGTGGCGGATCATGAGCTGGAGGAAGCGCGCTTCCAGGGCCTCGCCTTTCAGGTCGGCGAACGCGTCGATCTCGTCGGGGGTGGCGAGGCCGGGCATGGGCGCGTCGGCGCTGTGCGGGTGGGTCTCCATCCATGACATGGGCGGGTCCGCGCCGATGTGGGGGGCCTCCCAGAGCGTCAGGAAGCCTTCCAGCTGGCCGATCTCGCGGAGCTGTGCCAGCTGCATGCCCGTCGCGAGCTGGGCGACGGAGTCGCCGGGGTCGCCGCCGAGGACCGCCTGGGTGAGGGTGACCGCCTGGGCGTGGTGGGCGATCATGTCCTGCGCGAAGCCGATCTCCACCTTCCCCGCCGGACGGTCCTGCTCGCCGCCCCGTCCGGCGGCCAGCAGGGCCGCGGTCGCGCCGAGGGCGACGAGCAGGACGGCGATGAGGGCGCGTCCGGCAAGCGCCCTGGTCACAGGGGGTACGCGCCGTTGCTGAAGCGCAGCAGCAGCGCGCCGTTGTCGTCGCAGGCGACGTAGAGGCGGTTCCCGGCGAAGCGCGGCGGCGACATGCACCAGTCGGCGGTCATGTCGGTCTCGCCGGTGTACAGCGGCGCGTCGTCGGGCGCGGTGTTCAGCAGGTCGGAGAAGTAGCCGCCGAACGGGACGAACGCGTGCGCGGAGTTCGCGAGCTTCTTGCGCTTGCCGACCTGGCCCGGCGGGTTGAAGTAGGCGATCTCGCGCGGCTTCCTGATGTCGCGGATGTCGAAGACGCGGATGCCCGACTGCGCCCAGCCGCAGGCCAGCGCGGTCGGGTTCACCGTGCGGTCCATCGAGCAGTAGTGCGAGTCGTAGCCGAAGATGCCGTTCTTCGCGAGGTCGGCCTTGCGGGCGTTGGCGTGCTCGGGCCTGTTGATCTCCAGCTTGATCTTGCGGACCAGCTTGGGTCTGCGTTCGTTGGTCATGTCGAAGAAGCGGACGCCGCCCGAGCCGAGCTCGTCGACCGCGATCAGGTAGGTCCTGCCGCGCTGGGTGAACGGGTGCGCGTACTGGCTGACGATCCCGTCGGGCCAGGAGACCTCGGAGATGAGGCGCAGCCGCGCGTTCGGCTTGCGGCGCTGGATCGCGCTCGAGTCGTAGACGCTGATCCCGGCCGGGATGCCGGAGTTGGCGATGAACAGGCGGTTCCCGTCGGGGCTCGCGTAGACGCCGTGCGACATGGTGTCGGTGAGGCCGTTGAAGACGACCTTCGGCTTGCGCGGGTCGGTCATGTCGAGGGCCGCGACGACGCCGCCGACGATCCCGGTCGTCCAGTAGGTGCGGCCGTCCGGGGACCAGGCGGCCTCGTGGCCGGGGAACGCGCCGGGCATCGTCAGCTTGGTGCCCTTGACGCCGTTGAGCAGGCGCGGGTGGGCGCAGTCGGTCTTGACGTCGTAGACCGAGACGAAGAACCCGCCGACGACCGCGCCGACCGACACCGCGGCGAGCAGGCCGCGGCCCTGGTGGACGCGCAGGGTCTCCCAGGTGCCGCCGAGGGTCGCCGGGCTCACCAGCGACGTCGTCATCCTCGGCTTGCGCGGGTTCTTGAAGTCCACGACGTTCACGCCCGGCCGTTTCGCGGCGACGGCGCTCGGCAGGACGGTCCCGAGGTACTGGCATGTGCCGTACGACGCGGCGACGATGCCGTTCCCCTGCCCCTGGTAGCGGCCGACGAGTTCAAGGTTGCACTCATAGCCGCGTTGGGAGCGTCCGTTCTTACGATCCTTCAACGGGACCTGCCCTTGCAGGCCCGTCTCCGGCCGGGAGCCCGGGCCGCAGTGGGCGCGCGGCACCTTCGCGCTCACCGCAGCCCCGGCGACGGCGGGTGAGGCCGCGGCCGTCCCGAGGCCGACCGCCATGAGCAGCCCGACGAGGGCCGCGCCGACCCGTCGTCGTGTTCCCTCGGACGTCGTCGCTCGCGCCACAGGTCTCACCCGCCTCCGCCTCGCGCCAGGGTCACGGATTGAACATAGATCCGCGATTACCGTGTGACAAGAGTCATATTCCCACAGAAAGAGAACGGCGTTTCGTGGCAAAGTACGGAAAACCGGGCGGGCCTTCTGCGGTCAGGAGTCCGTGTAGTTCGCGGGACGCTTCTGGAGGAAAGCGGCGATCTGCTCGGTCTGGTCGCGGGTGTAGGAGGTGAGGATCTGGGTGCGGTTCTCCAGGTCGATCCCCGCCTGGAGGCTCGCCACCTCGAGCTGGCTCCAGGCGACCTCCTTGGTCATCCACACGCCCATCGGGCTGTTCGCGCTGATCTGCGCGGCGGTCTCCAGCGCCGCCTCGACCACCGCGCCGTCGGGCACGACCCGGCTGACCAGGCCGATCCGGAGCGCCTCGTCGGCGTCCACGAACCTGCCGGTGAGCAGCAGCTCGTGCGAGATCCCCGCGCCGACCAGCCTGGGCAGCAGCCAGCTCACGCCGATGTCACAGCCGGACAGGCCGATCCGGACGAAGGCGGCGTTGAACCGCGCCGAGGCCGCCCCGACCCGCACGTCGCTGGCCAGGGCGAGGGCGAAGCCGCCGCCCGACGCCGGCCCGTTCACAGCGGAAATAACCGGCTGGCGCAGGTTGCGGAGCTTCGGCACGAGCGACGCGATCGCCTGCTGGACGTGCAGCCCGGCCTGCGGGCTCGACAGGCGCGGCGCGTGGCCGTCCGCGGGCTCGGCGTTGTCGCGGCGCGGCGGGTCGTACAGGTCGAGTCCCGCGCAGAACGCCCGGCCCGCGCCGGTGAGGACGACGACGCGGCAGGCGTCGTCGAGCGCGATCTCGTCGAGGACCGCGTGCAGGTCCTTGATCATCTCGCCGGACATCGCGTTGAGCCGTTCCGGCCGGTCGAGGGTGAGCAGCCGGACGCCGGGCGCGGGCTCCTCGGACCTGACGGTGTGGCCCGAGGCGGGGGTGTCGCGCAGATAGGCGTCGCCGTTGGTCAGCATGGGATTCCTTCCGGTCAGCGGGTGACGAGGCCGCCGTCGACGTGCAGGACCTGGCCGGTCATGAAGCTCGCCGCGTCCGAGGCGAGGAAGAGCGCGGGGCCGACCATCTCGTCGGGCTCGGCCATCCGGCGCTGCAAGGCGGCCTCCTCCATCGCCTTCTGGAACTCCGGCGGGTTGTTGCGGACCATGTCGGTGTCCACGGTGCCCGGGGCGAGCGCGTTCACCCGGATGCCGCGCGGCGCGAACTCGGCGGCCATCGCGCGTGTGTAGGAGACCATCGCGGCCTTGGCGGCGGCGTACATGGAGACGTACGGCGAGTAGAGGAACGCGCCCGCTGAGACGACGTTGATGATCGACGCCTTGGGGCTCGCGGTGAGGGGTTCCAGCGCGCGCTGGACGAGGAACACGGGGCCGCGCACGTTGACGTCCTGGGACTTGGCGAACGCCTCGGGGGTGAGGGAGCCGAGCGGCTGCGCCAACGGGTTCGCGGCGTTGTTGACGAGGACGTCGAGGCCGCCGAACGCGTCGAGGGTGCGGGTGACGAGCGCGTCGAGGGCGTCGAGGTCGCCCAGGTGGGTGGGGACGCCGAGGGCCTCGGCCCCGCGCGCCCTCAGCTGGGCCTCGACGGCCGCGCACGCCTCGGGCTTGCGGCTGGCGACGACCACGCGCGCGCCCGCCGCGGCGAAGCCCTCGGCGATGGCGAGGCCGATGCCACGGGTGCCGCCGGTGACCAGGGCGGTCCTGCCGGTGAGGTCGAACAGCGACCTGAGCTTGTCAGCGTCCACGGCGGCCGCCCTCGCGCGGAACCTGCCGGACTGCGTCACGCATGATCCTCCTCGGCGCGGCCCGGCGAAGGGGGGTGGGTCCGGGACGCGCTCCGGGAACTCTTCCTGAAGTGACAGTATCTGTCAATATATAAAGTATTTAACGCAGCACCCCGGCCGCGGCGAGCCTGGCGATCTCCGCCTCGCCGTAGCCGAGACCGCGCAGCACCTCGGCGGTGTCCGCGCCGCGCGACCTGGGCGCGCTCGGCTCGCGGGTGCGCGACCTGCCGAACCGCACCGGGACGCCGACGCCCCGGTAATCGTCGTTGTCGACATAGAGGCCGCGGTGGCGCACCTGGGGGTCGGTGAGCGCGGTGCCCACGTCGTTGACCGGGCCCGCCGGGACGCCCGCCGCGATCAGCCGACGGGTCAGCTCAGCCCCGTCCCAGGCGTCGATGAGCTCGGCGAGGAGGGGGACGAGCTCGTTGATGTGGGTGATCCGTCCGGCGTTGTCGGCGAACCTCGGGTCGGTCGCGAGCTCGGGGCTGCCGAGGACCGTCGCCAGGGCGGCGAACTGGCGGTCGTTGGCGGCGCTGACGAAGAAGTCGCCGGAACGCGTCGTGAAGACCTGGTAGGGCGCGAGGACGGGGTGCGCTCCCCCGGTGCGGCGCGGGACCCTGCCGTCGGCGGTCCAGCTCGCCGAGTGCGGGTGCAGGAGCGACACGACCCCGTCGAGCAGGGCCGCGTCCACGAGCTGGCCCCGGCCGCTCGCGGCGCGCTCGTGCAGCGCGAGCAGGACGCCGCTGAACGCCAGGTGCGCGGTCATGACGTCGACCACCGGGACGCCGACGCGCAGCGGCTCACGGTCGGGGTAGCCGTTGACGCTCATCAGGCCGCCGTATGCCTGGAGGACCGCGTCGTAGCCGGGCAGGCCGCCCATCGGGCCGTCCGCGCCGAAACCGCTGATCCTGCAGTAGACCAGGCGCGGATGCCGGTCGGCGAGGACGTCCTCGTAGCCGAGGCCCCAGCGGGCCATCGTGCCCGCCTTGAAGTTCTCGACGACCACGTCGGCCTCGCCGATGAGGCGGGTGAGGACCGCGCGGCCTGCGTCGTCGGCGAGATCGAGGGAGATGTTGCGCTTGTTGCGGTTCAGTCCGTAGAAGTAGGCGCTCGTGCCGTCGTCGTGGAAGGGCGGGCCCCAGGTGCGGGTCTCGTCTCCGGCCGGGCCCTCCACCTTCAGTACCGACGCGCCGTGGTCGCTCAGCATCTGCGCGCAGTACGGACCGGCGAGAACCCGGCTGAGGTCGAGCACCCGCAGGCCGGACAGGATGCCGTCCTCGTCAGGGCCCCAGACGTCTCCGGCGTCGGCCATGCCCGCCCCCTCTCCGCACACGCGGAACGTGCCAAACGGCAGGAACCTACCAGGACGCTCCTTGGCGGCCTTCGGGTGCCCTCGGTACTGGTGAGGCCCTTACCTGGGGCGTACCGGACGGCTTCCTTGCGCGGGGTAGCTCTTCCCAGAGGGCGGCGTCTCCGCCTACCGGGGAAGGGACACGACATGGAGCACACCCGCCTTGGCGCGTCGGGGCTGCGCGTCAGCCGGATCGCGCTCGGCTGCATGAGCTTCGGCAAGCCGTTCGAGCAGGCGCCCTGGATCCTTGACGACGCCGAGGCCGGACCGCTCTTCCGGCAGGCGCTCGACCTCGGGATCACCTTCTGGGACACCGCCAACTACTACGGGCGGGGTACGTCGGAGGAGATCGTCGGGCGGGCTCTGCGGAAGTACACGCGGCGTGAGGACATCGTCCTCGCGACCAAGGTGTTCCTGCCGATGGGCGAGGGGCCCGGCGGATCAGGGCTGTCGCGTCGGGCGATCATGGAGCAGGTCGACGCGTCACTGCGGCGGCTCGACACCGACTACGTCGACCTGTACCAGATCCATCGGTATGACCCTGATGTTCCGGTCGAGGAGACGATGGAGGCGCTGCACGACGTCGTCAAGGCGGGCAAGGCCCGCTACCTCGGGGCGTCCTCGATGTGGGCGTGGCGGTTCGCGAAGATGCAGGAGGCCGCCTCGGCGCACGGCTGGACGAGGTTCGTGTCCATGCAGGACCAGTACAACCTGGTGCAGCGCGAAGAGGAACGGGAAATGTTCGGGCTGCTCGCCGACCAGGGCGTCGGGTGCCTGCCGTGGAGCCCGCTGGCCGGTGGACTCGTCACCAGGCCGTGGGGTGAGCGGTCCACGAGCCGCGCGGCCAGCAACCCCACGCGCGACCCGTCGGGACGGCCCATGTTCCTTGAGTCGGACCGGGCGATCGTGGACGCGGTCCAGCGGATCGCCGACGCCCGGGGCGTCCCGATGGCCCAGGTCGCGCTGGCGTGGGTGCTGCACAACCCCGTGGTGACGTCACCGATCGTGGGGGCGACGAAGCCGGGCCATCTCGCCGACGCCGTCGGGGCGCTCGACCTACGGCTCACCGAGGAGGAGATCGCGTCCTTGGAGGGGCCGTACACACCACGCGAACCGACGTACTTCTGAGCGCATATCTTCCGCGTGCGTTGCTACCGAGTGCGTTCCTTCTGAGCGCCATCCTTCCGGGCGCGTTGCCTCAGGCGCGTTTCCTTCCGAGCTCCTTCCGCCCGCGTGCCCTCCTTCCGGGTGCGTTGCCTCCATGCGCGTTTCCCTCCGGGTGCGTTCCTTCTGCGGCCTTTCCTTCGGCGTCTTGCGTGAGCTGTCGCGGTGGTCGTTCCTCGTGGGCCGTTGCGTGAGCCGTCTGAGTGGGCTGTTGGGTGGGCTGTCTTGGGACCGGTCCCAGGAGGGGGTGGTGTCGCTGGGAGGCGTCACTGTGTGCGACCGAAGACTTTGCCCGATCCGTCCGACATGCGAAGATCTCCGCGTGCCTGACCGGGGCGGATGACGCAGTCCTTGACCCCTGTCAGGCGGCATCCCCGGCGCGTGCCGCGCCGTCGCGCGCGGGGACCGCGGCGCCGGGGTCGGCCGGAGCACGGACGGCCGACGCGGAATCTTCGAGGGGAAGGGCTCTGATGAGGGCTACCTTGCTTTACGGTGCTGGCGACATCCGGGTGGAGGACGTGCCGGACGCCGAGATCAGACAGCCGACCGACGCCGTCGTGCGGGTACTGCGCTCGTGCATCTGCGGGAGCGACCTGTGGCCTTACGCGTCACAGCCCGCGTCCGAGCGCGGCAGGCGCATCGGCCACGAGTTCCTCGGCGTCGTGGAGGACATCGGCGCGGACGTCGGCGGCCTGGCGCGCGGCGACCTCGTCGTCGCGCCGTTCATGTTCTCTGACAACAGCTGCGAGTTCTGCCGCGAGGGCCTCCAGACCTCGTGCCGGCACGGCGGCATGTGGGGCGTCGGCGACGTCGACGGCGGGCAGGGCGAGGCCGTCCGGGTGCCGCAGGCCCAGGGGACGCTGGTGCGGCTCCCGGTCGCCGAGGACTCCGCGCTGCTCCCGTCGCTGCTCACGCTCTCCGACGTGTTCCCGACCGGCCACCACTGCGCGGTGAAGGCCGGCGTCGGACCGCGCACGACCGTCACGGTGATCGGCGACGGGGCCGTCGGGCTGTCGGCGGTCCTCGCGGCGCGCCGCCTCGGGGCCGAGCGGATCATCCTGATGGGCCGTCACAAGGACCGCACCGACATCGGCATCGAGTTCGGCGCGACCGACATCGTCCCCGAACGCGGCGAGGAGGGCATCGCAAAGGTGCGCGAGCTGACCGGCGGCCGAGGCACCCACGCCGTCCTGGAATGCGTCGGCCTCGAAGACGCCGTCAACACCGCGCTCCGCGTCGTCCGCGCGGGCGGCGTAGTCAGCCGCGTAGGAGCCCCCCAATACGGCCGCGTAGCCCTAGGCACAGCCTCCTTCCTCAAGAACATCACCTTCACCGGCGGCGTGGCCCCCGCCCGCGCCTACATCGAAACCCTCCTCCCCGACATCCTCGAAGGCCGCATCACCCCCGGCCGCGTCTTCGACCGCACCCTCCCCCTCTCCCAAACCCCCACCGGCTACGAAGCCATGTCCACCCGCACCTCCCTAAAAATCCTCCTACACCCCTAACCCCCTCCCCCACCCCACGCCCACCCACCGAACACACACCCACCGACCCAGAGCACCTCACCGCCCGAACCACATAGCCACCCCAAGGCGCGGACCTCAGGCGCGACACAAGACACAAGGCAACCCCGATCCACGAGGTAGGACAGGGCGCGGGGTGGGGCAGGGCTCGGCGGGCGGGCCAGAGCTAAGCCGCAGGCACGCGGCCAAACCGGCGCGAGCGCAAGACGCAAGGCGCGCGCAAAGCGCAGGCGCGAGACGCGAGACGCAGGGCGGGCGCAAAGCGCGGGTGCAAGGCACGGGGTAGGCGCAGGGCGCAGGGGTCCGGTGTGGCGCGAGACGCGTGGCCGGGGGCGCGGTGAGCGCGGGGTGCGGGGGTCAGGTGCGGCGCGAGACGGGTGCGAGGCTCGGGGCGGGAGCGAGGCGCAGGGTGGGCGCAGAGCGCGGACCAAGGGCGCGAGGCGCGGGGCCGGGGGCGAGCGCGGGGCACAAACCGGGCACGAAGCGCAGGGCCGAGGCGAGCGCAAGGCGCGAGGTAGGCGCGGGGGCGGGGTGGGGTGGGGTGGGCGCAAGGGGTGGGTTTGGGAGGGTGGTGTGGAAGAGGCGGGTGGCGCTGACCCGGGCGGGCTGTCCGAGGGGCTCCGGCGAACTCTGAAGGGCGGAGTCGCCTACGGCCTACCAGACGTAGGCGCTGAGTTCGAAAGCAAACTGGGCGGGGTCGACGCGGGCAGGGCCGGGGTCCGGCGCGAGGCGCGAGGGGTCAGGTGTGATGTGAGGCGGAGGCCGGTGCGAGGCACGAGGCCGAGGCGAACGCGACGCGCGGGGTCGGCGGGGGGCCGGGGTAGGCGGGCGCAAGGCGCAGGGTGGGCGCAGGGCGCGGGCCGAGGGCACGGGGCGCAGAGCACGAAGCGGGAGTGCGGGACGAGCGCGACGCAAGACCGAGGGCGCGGGGCGGGAGCGGGGTGCGGGGTCGGGGCGGGAGCGGGGCGCGGGGTGGGCGCGAGGGTGGGGTGGGTTAGGGGTGGGTGGCGTGGAAGAGGCGGGTGGCGATGGCTCGGGCGGCCTGGTTGAGGGGGGCCGGGGAGTTCTGGAGGGCGGAGTCGCCTACGGCCTGCCAGACGTAGGCGCTGAGTTCGAAGGCGAGCTGGGCGGGGTCGATGTGGGCGGAGAGTTCGCCCTGGGCGACCGCGGTGCGCAGGGTCTCGGTGAGGTAGGTGCGCCAGTCGGCCATGTCGCGGGCGATGGCGTCGCGGACGCGTCCGGGGCGTGAGTCGAACTCGGCGGCGATCGAGTAGATGATGCATCCGCCGGGGAAGACCCCGTCGGAGACGTAGCCGAGCCACTGGCTGAGCAGCGCCTCAGCGCGCGGCAACCCGTCGGGCCGCGCCTGGGCCCGCAGCACGACACGTTCGGTGAACACCCTGCGCGCCGCGCGCACCGTCGCGAGCTGCAGCTCCTCCTTCGACCCGAAGTGCGCGAAGACCCCGCTCTTCGACAGCGAGAGATCCGCCGCCAGCCGCCCGATCGACAACCCCTCAAGCCCCTCACACGACGCGATCTCCATAGCCCTCTCCAAGATCACCCGCCGAGTCTGCTCCCCCCGCACCACCCGCCCATCAGCCTTCCCCTTAGCCCCCGCTCCCGTCCCGGCCCCCCCGCCGACCGCCCCCGCCTCCACCGAAGCCTTCCCACCCTCCAGGCCACCCTCGCCCCAACGAACCTCCCCGCCACGAGCCGCGCCACCGACCCCCTCCCCGCCGCGAACCCCACCACCACGAGCCGCCGCGCCGCCGGCGACCTCGCCACCGAGCACCTCCCAGCCGCGAACCTCACCGCCGGAAACATCGCTGTCGCGGACCTCGCCGCTGGCTGCCTCCCCGCTGCGGACCTCGCCGCCGGGAACCTCGGTGTCGAGAGCCTCGCCACTGAGCGCCTCACTGCCGAGAACCTCGCCGTCGCGAGCCGCACCACTGAGCGCCCCGCCGCTGGGGGCCTCGCCGTCGGGGACCTCGGTGTCGTGCGGCTGCGTGTCGGGGGTTTCGGTGGGGTGCGGGTCGAGGTCGTGGGGCTTTTCGTCGTGGGTGTGGGGCGTGCCGTCCATGGGCTAACAGTACGACCATTCGTTCTATCAGTCACTCGACAAGGCCGGGTGGGGGCAGTAGGTCGCACGATCGTTCGTACTTGACGGCGGCTCTCGTCGTGGCGACCTTGGCGGCGGCGGCGGTGGCGACGAACGCGTGGGTAGTGTTCGCCCCGTCCGGGGCCGAGTGCGCGGCGTCGACGGCAGCCTCTCACGGGGCGCTGGGATTCCGGCACGTGTGGGTCGAGGCCCGGGGGTTTGTCTTCGTGGGTGCGGGTCGGGGTTCCGGGGCTCGTCGTCGGCGGGCGGGACCAGGCCCCGAGACTCGTCGTCGCGGGTGGGGCCAGACCCCGGAGCTTGTCGTCGTGGGTGTGGGGCGAGATCGCAGGGCTTGTCGTCGTGGGTGCGGGTCGGGAGTCCCGGGGCTTGTCGTCGTGAGGCGGGGCCAAGCCCCGGAGCTTGTCGTTGTGGGTGGGCGAGGTCCGGGATTGTCGTTGTGGGGGTGGGGGTTTGGGGGTTGTGATCTAGTAGGACGACCGTTCGTTCTTTTGGTGGGTTGACAGGAGGGGTGGGGGCAGGAAATCGTACGATCGTTCGTACTTATTGGTGCGGGCGTTGGTTTCTGGCACGGGCGTTCGTGCTCTCGTTGGGGGGAGTGCGGGGTTGTCTCGGGGTTGGGGAACGAACGTTCGTTCTTTATTGGGAGGCGGGAATGGTTTCGCGGGGTCTTTGGCTGGCGGCGGGTGCTGCGTTTTTGGCGATGTTGGACACGAGCATCGCGAACCTTGCGTTTCCGGACTTGGGGCGGGAGTTCGGGGC
This sequence comes from Actinocorallia sp. A-T 12471, assembly GCF_033875155.1. Lineage (NCBI taxonomy): Bacteria > Bacillati > Actinomycetota > Actinomycetes > Streptosporangiales > Thermomonosporaceae > Actinocorallia > Actinocorallia sp. A-T 12471. The sequence goes on from NZ_JAWZTE010000020.1 coordinate 24,763, forward strand.
GCATGTCAATGGGCTTACCTGGATCGTCACGCTTTATGTGGTGCTGTTCGCTGCGGTGTTGGCGCCGTCTGGGCGGCTTGCGGATGTCGCGGGGCCGCGGCGGCTGTACCGGATCGGGACTGGGCTGTTCGCGGTCGCGTCGTTGGCGTGCGCGTTGGCTCCCGACCTCGCCTGGCTGCTGGCCGCGCGGGCCCTGCAGGGGGCGGGCGCGGGCGCGATGATCCCCGCGTCACTAGCTGTGCTGCTGCACGGCACCCCGGCCGAGGGACGCGCCCGCGCGATCGGCCTGTGGAGCGCGGCGGGCGCGGTCGCCGCGGCGATCGGCCCGTCGGTGGGCGGTCTCATGGTCGACGCGCTCGGCTGGCGGTCCCTGTTCCTCATCAACGTCCCGGTCGCCGTCGCCCTGGTCTACGGCGCGCGCGGCCTCACCCGGGGCACCAAGGCCGCCGGACGCCTCCCGGACCTCCTCGGCACCGTCCTGCTCGGGCTCGGCCTGGGCCTGCTCGCGCTCGGCGTCTCGGAGGGCTCGGAGTGGGGCTGGACGGACCCGCGCACCGCAGCCGTCCTCGTCGCGGGGGCCGCCGCGACGGTCCTCGCCCTGGTCCGCTCGGCCCGCCACCCGGTGCCCGCGCTCGACGTGTCGCTGTGGCGCGTCCCCGCGTTCACCGCGGCGAGCGTCGTGTCCTTCCTGTACGGCCTCGCGTTCTTCCCGTGGATGCTCGTCGGCGTCCTCGTCCTCACCGGCCTGTGGGGCTATGACGCGCTCGACGCGGGCCTCGCGATGACGCCGGGCGCGGTCACCGCCGCCGTCGGCGCGATCGTGCTCAGCAGGCGCGCGACCCCGCGCACCGCGATCGTCCTCGGCGGCGTGCTGATGGGCGCGTCGGCGGCGTGGATCTGGCTCGCCCTCACCCCCGAACCCGCCTTCCTGACGTTCTGGCTGCCGTGCGGCCTGCTCGTCGGGGTGGGCATGGGCGCGCTCGCGACCGGCGTGTCGGGGGCGTCGGCGCTGTCGGCGGGCCCCGAGCGGTTCGCGGCCGCGACGGGCCTCACCACGACCGCGCGCCAGTTCGGCGGCGCGCTCGGCGTCGCGGTCCTCGCCGCGCTGCTGGCGGCCGACGCGCCGGGCCTCGACGCGTTCCTGTCGGTCTACCTGTTCTGCGGCGTGACCGCGGCCCTTGCCGGGGCCGCCGGGCTCGCCGTCCCCGCACGTCACATGTCCGCGCCCACCAGCGAAGGAGCACCCGCGTGAACGCCTGGCAGAGAATGGCAGTGATCGGCGACAGCATCGCCTCGGGAGTCCGCGAACCCGTCGACGGGTACGAGGACCTGTCCTGGATCGACCGGATGACCAGGGCGCTCGGCACCGAGACCCTGAACCTCGGCGAACGCGATCTGCGCGCCCGCGAGGTCCGCGAGCGGCAGCTCTCCCCCGCGCTCGACTTCCGGCCGGACCTCGCGGTCGTCGTCTGCGGCGGGAACGACGCGTTCAGCCGGCGTTTCGACGCCGTCGCCCTGGAAGCCGAGCTCGACCACATGGTCGGCGCGTTCCGCGCGGCCGGGGCCGACGTCGTCACGCTCGGGCTGTTCGACATCGTCAGGTCGGGCCTAGTCAGCGACGCGACCTTTATCGAGGAGTTCCAGCCGCGCCTCAGGCTGCTGCACGACGTCACCGAGCGGGTGTCGGCGGCGCACGGCGCGGTGTTCGCGGACTTCAGCGCCCACCCGGCGGGCGCTGACCCGTCGATCTACTCCTCGGACCTCATCCATCTGAACGCGCGCGGCCACGCGATCGCCGCGGTCGAGGTCCTCGCGCTCCTCGAGCACCACGCCGCCCTCACCTGACGCCCCCGCCCCCGGCCCCGGAACACGGACGCGCTAACTCCCGGGCCGCACAGACCGGCCTCGGAGCACCCGTGTTCCGAGGCCGTCCCCGGGTCGGCCCTCACCCCACTCCGGGTTCAGGTCTCTGACGGACCCCTATTGGGGGCATCCGAAACGGGTAGCTCTCCAGTGGTCAGGGGGTCCTCGGTGCCCGACGGAGGATGAGGGGTGTGCGGCGGATGCTGGTGAAGGTCTCGGTGAACGGGAGCCCGGTCGAGCTCGATCTCGATCCGCGCGAGTCGCTGCTCGACGTGCTGCGCGAGCGGCTCGAGCTGACCGGAACGAAGAAGGGCTGCGACCACGGCCAGTGCGGCGCGTGCACCGTCCACCTCGACGGCCGCCGCGTCGTGTCGTGTCTGACGCCCGCCGTGCAGGCGGACGCCCGCGAGGTGACGACGATCGAGGGCGTCGCCGCCGACGACGGGACCCTCCACCCGATGCAGCGCGCGTTCGTGGAGAACGACGCGCTCCAGTGCGGGTACTGCACGCCGGGTCAGATCATGGCGGCGATCGCGTGCGTCGCCGAGGGGCACGCGGGTGATGACGCGAGCGTCCGCGAGTACATGAGCGGCAACCTGTGCCGGTGCGGGGCGTATCCCGGCATCGTCGCGGCGGTCCGCGAGGTGGCGCAGGGGTGGCCCGCGTGAGGGCGTTCGAGTACACCACCGCCGCTTCGGCCGCCGAAGCCGTCCTCGCCGTCACCCCCGGCACGCGGTTCCTCGCGGGCGGCACCAACCTCTACGACCTGATGAAGCTCGGCGTGGAGGCCCCCGAGGCGGTGGTCGACGTCACCCGCGTCCCCGAGCTCGCCCGGACCGACACCTCGGGCCCCGACGAGCTCGTGTTCGGCTCCGGCGCGCGGATGGCCGACGTCGCCGAGGACCCGGTGCTGCTGCGCGACTACCCCGCCCTCGCCCAGTCGCTGGCCTTGGCCGCCTCCCAACAGCTCCGCACGATGGCGACGGTCGGCGGCAACCTGCTCCAGCGGACCCGCTGCGCGTACTTCCGCTCCACCGCGCACCCGTGCGACAAGCGCGAGCCCGGCACGGGCTGCCCGGTGCGCGGCGGGCTCGACCGGGGCTTCGCGGTGCTCGGCCTCGGCGAGACGTGCGTCGCGGTCTATCCGGGCGACTGGGCGGTCGCGCTGCTCGCGTTCGACGCCGTCATCGACGTGCTCGGCCCGTCCGGCACCCGCACTGTCCCGCTCGGGGACCTGCACCGCCTCCCCGGCTCGACCCCGCACCTCGAGCACACCCTCGCCCAGGACGAGCTCATCACCGCCATCCGCGTCCCGACCACCCGGGCCGGGAGGGCGTCGACCTACCTGAAAATCCGCGACCGAGAGTCGTACGCGTTCGCGCTGACGTCGGCGGCCGCCGCGCTGGCCTTCGACGGCGACGCCGTCACCGAGGCGCGGATCGCGGTCGGCGGCGTCGCCACCAAGCCGTGGCGCTCCCGCGAGGCCGAGGCGCTGCTGGTCGGCGGCCCCCTGACCCAGGAGACGGCAAGGGCGGCGGGCGAAGCGATCTTCGCAGAAGCGGTCCCCGGCAGGCACAACGGATTCAAGATCGAACTCGGCGTCCGGACCGTCGCCGACGCGCTGTTCCACGCCGCGAGGACGGGAGAGTCCCGATGAACCCGCCGCTGCCCCGCGTCGACGCCCTCGCCAAGGTCACCGGGCAGGTCCGCTACGGCGCGGACTGGGTGCCGCCCGGCCTCGCGCACGCCGCGCTGACGCCCGCCGCGATCGGCAAGGGCAGGGTCGTGTCCGTCGAGACCGCCGAGGCCGAGGCGGTGCCCGGCGTCCTGCTGGTCCTCACCCGCCTCGCCGAGGGCGAGCTGACCGCGCCGACCTTCCTCATGGTCGGCGGCGACGCGTTCGAAAGCGTCCAGCCCCTGCTTGACGACAAGATCGCGCACCGGGGCCAGCCGATAGCGCTCGTCGTAGCCGAGACCCCGTACGCCGCCGCCGAAGCCGCCGCGTTGGTACGCGCGACGTACGAGGAGGAGCCGGTGAGCGTCACGCTTGACGATCCCGGCGTCGAGGTGCGCGACCAGGCGGACGTGCTCGGCCCCTACGAGGACCGCGTGGTCGGGGACGCCGACGCCGCCTACGCCGCGTCCGCGCGCCGGGTCGACGCGGTCTTCGACCTGCCGACCCAGCATCCGGTCCCGATGGAGCTGACCTCGTCCGTCGTGTACTGGGACGACGGCGGCGTCACCGTCCACGAGGGCACCCAGAACGCGTCGGCGATCCGGCGCGGCCTCGCCGGGCAGCTCGGGCTGCCGCAGGAGCGGGTCAGGGTCGTCGCGCCGTACGTGGGCGGCGGGTTCGGCAACCGCAACTCGCTCCAGATGCAGACGGGCCTCGCCGCCGTGGCCGCGCGCCGCCTCGGCCGTCCGGTGAAGCTCGTGGTGCCGCGCGAGCTGATGTTCCACAATTCGGGGTTCCGTCCGGCGAGCCGCCACCGGATCAGGCTGGGCGCGGGCCCCGACGGACGGATCACCGCGCTCCTGCACGACGTGGACCAGCAGACCTCTCGGTACGACGTCTTCCCGGCCAGCTACACCGACACCAGCGCGCGCGTCTACGCCGTGCCCGCCTTCCGCGCGCACCAGCGGATCGTCTTCACCGACTCGCAGACGCCCGGTTATATGCGCGCGCCTTACGAGCACCCTGCGGTGTTCGCCCTTGAGTCCGCGATGGACGAGCTCGCCAGCGCAACCGGCCTCGACCCCGTAGAACTAAGGCTCCTTAACGACACCGAGACCGACCCGTTGACGGGGTTGCCCTTCTCGTCGCGTCATCTCGCCGAGTGCCTGCGCAGGGGCGCGGACCGCTTCGGCTGGGCGCGGCGCACCCCGCAGCCAGGGTCGATGCGCGCCGACGACGGGTCGCTCGTCGGCTGGGGCGTCGCCTCGGCCGCCTACAAGGCGTCGGCCGCGCCGGCCCTCACCCGCCTGCGCCTCGACCCCGACGGCGGCCTGACGGTCTGGGCGGGGGCGCACGAGATGGGCCAGGGCATCAGGACCGCGATCGTGGAGACCGTCGTCGGCCTGACGGGCATGCCCGCCGGACTCGTCACCGTCGAGGCGGGCGACACCGTCGGCGTCCCGCACCAGCTCACCGCGGGCTCGTGGGGCACCGCGACGGTCCTGCCCGGCGTGTACGGCGCGCTTGAGGAGCTGCGCAAGCGCCTCGGCGCGCCCCCGACGGGCCCGCTCCCCCGGGTCGCCGCGCCCGCCGAGGTCGAGGTCGGCTCACTCGCGCCGGGCCAGCCGCCCGAGGCGCTCGACAGGGTGATCGCCGGAGGAATGGCCCCCGCTGGCCCGGTCTATCCGGATTTCACCGCCTACAGCTTCGCCGCCCACTTCGTCGAGGTCAGGGTGGAGCCGACCACCCGACGGGTCCGCGTCGCCCGCACGGTGAGCGTGGTCGACTGCGGCAGGGTCGCGAGTCCGGTGACCGCCGCGAGCCAGGTCAGGGGTGGGGTCGTGTGGGGCATCGGGGCGGCGCTGCGCGAGCACGCCGAGCCCGATCCGCGGTTCGGCGGCTTCGCGAACGCTGATCTTGAGGGCTACACCGTCCCGGTTAATGCCGACATTCCCGACATCGACCTTGAGTTCATCGACGAGCCCGACCCGTCGCTCAACGCGCTCGGCGTGAAGGGGCTCGGCGAGGTCTCCATGGTCGGGGTCGCCGCGGCGGTCGCCAACGCGGTGCACCACGCCACCGGGTACCGGGCGCGGCGGCTGCCGATCCGGATCGAGGACCTGCTGTGAGCGGCGTCAGCCACGGCCTAGCGTGTCGGCGCGATCCGATCGGCGCAGGGCGAGCCCGTCGAGGAAGATGGCGATCTTGTCGTCAAGCCAGCCGCGGCCGGTGAGGGTCGCCTGGTCGGTGAGTTCGGGGAGCCCGGCGAACGCCGCACGGTAGGCGTCCCTGCGGGTGGCCGCGCCGGCGGGCCCGTCAAGCGCGGCCATGCCCGCCGAGGTCGCGACGGCGAGGTCGGCGACGAAGTCGAGCGCGACGAGGGCGTCGCGCCGGGTGAAGCCGCACTCCACGAGCCTGGCCGCGTACCGGTGCAGCAGTCCGACGACGCCCGGCGGCGCGCCCCGCATCGTCTGGACGGCACGGGCCGTCCCGGGATACGCCGCGAGCAGGTCCCACAGAGCGTCGGCCAGCGACTCGAGCAGCGGCCGCCACTCCTGTCCGGGATCGGGCCAGGAGTGCTCGGCCACCGCGAGATCGGCTGCGGCCAGGACGAGATCGTCACGATCGGCGACATACGTGTAAAGCGCGGCATGGCTGACCCCGAGCCGCCGCGCCACCCCCGGCATCGACAGCCGGTCGAGCCCCTCGGCGAGCGCGGCCCTGGCGACCACGTCACGGCTGAGCGAGGGCCGGGGACCTGGACGACGACCGGGACGCGACACCCGATCACGATATCCGCCCCACCCCCACACCCCCGTCAGCGTGGGTGCGGCGCCAGCCTTGGGCCCGGGCGCGGGCCGTCGCGCGGTCGTCGTAGCCGAAGACGACGCGGTCGAACTCCACGTCCATCGGGGTGCCGTCGGCGACGGCCTTGGGCGCGACGGCGTCGGGGAGGCGGCCGAGGTGCGCGAGCATGCGGCGGCGCGGGTCGGCCTGGAGGCGGGCGTCGGCGAAGTGCGTCAGTGCGAACGCGGGGCCGAGGAGCGGGCCGCTCAGGCCGAGGCCGCCGACGACGGCGGCGAGGAGCACCGCGACGCGTCCCGTGTCGGGCTCATCTGCTGCCCTCCCTGGACGGGGGCGGCGAATCTATTACAGGCTGTTAGAGTTAGGCAAGGCATGCCTAACTTAGCTAGGGTTGTGGGTGCCGGGCTGAACCCGGCGCGTCAGGCCGAAAGGAACCCCCACATGGCACGCCAGAACATGTCGAAGACCGCGGTGAAGCCCGTCGCCGCGGAACTGCTCACCGCACACGTCGTCCGGCGCGAACGCGTCTCGCCGAACTTCGCGCGGATCACGCTCGGCGGCGACGACCTCGCCGGGTTCACCCCGATGGGCTTCGACCAGTGGTTCCGGCTCTTCCTGCCCGTCAGCGACGAGTCCTTGAGCCGCGTGCCAGCGCGCTTGACCACGCTGGCTTTCCTGAAGTTCCTGACGACGTCGAAGGCGCACCGGGCCGTCCTGCGCAACTACTCGGTGCGCGCCTTCCGCGCCGACGCGGGCGAACTCGACGTCGACGTCGTCCTGCACGGCTCCCCCGACGACGGCACCGCCGGGCCCGCCTCGTCCTGGGCGCAGACCTGCTCGCCCGGCGACGCCGTCGGGCTGCTCGACGAGGGCATCGGCTTCAACCCCGACCCGTCGATCCGCGAGGTCCGGCTCGTCGCCGACGAGAGCGGCCTGCCCGCCGCTGCGGGGATCCTCGCGTCACTTCCCTCGGACGCCAGGGGCCACGCCCTTCTGGAGATCCCGTCCGAGGAGGACCGGCAGGACGTCACCGCGCCCGAGGGCGTCACCGTCGAGTGGCTGGTCAGGACCGGCCACGGCGTGCCCGGGGCGCTGGCCCTTGAGGCGGCGACGGCGCTCACCGTCCCCCCGAACCCGTTCTACGGCTGGGTCGTCGGCGAATCCGCCCTGCCTACCGCGCTGCGCCGCCACTGGCTCGCCGGGGGCGCGCCCAAGGAGAACGTGATGTTCTGCGGCTACTGGAAGCATTCGGGCCGTTGAGCGGGACGGTCAGTCGGCGACCCTGACGCCCAGGGCCTGCGCGAACGCGGGCGCGAGGTCGAGCAGCTGGAGGCCGGTGATGACGAGGCCGGACAGCGCGTCCGGGGCCACGTGCAGGGACAGGTCGCGCGCCTCACGCAGGTCGACGTTCTTCATCTTGGCCCGATCGAAGCGAACCTCGCGCAGGGACGAGCCGGGGAAGGACACGTCGGTGAGGGTCGCGCCGGAGAAGTCGACGCCGTCGAGCGTGCAGTCGGTGAAGGTCACGTCGCGCAGGCGGGCCTCACGCAGGTTCACCGAGACCAGCTTGCAGCCGACGAAGTGCACGCGCGTCAGCTCCGACCCGAACAGCGCGGTCCCGGCCAACGACCCCACGGAGATCTCCGAGTCGATCCAGCGGCTCTCACCGAGCGCGCTCCCGACGAACCGCACCGACTGCATCCACACATCATTGAAAAAGGCGGCCCGCAGGTGCGCCTCCGTGAAATCGACGGAGCTGAACGCGCACTCAAGGAACCGCGCCCCATCGGCCCTCACCCCGCTCAGATCCATCCCCGCGAAGTGCAACGTCTCACAGTCCCCGGACCGCGCCGGCGGCGCCTCCGCCTCAGTCAGGAAGCGGGCGTACGGCAGGTCCGTCAGGGCACGGGGCGGGCGCATGGATCATCCTCGGTTCGAAAAACGAAACGCCAACGTACCGCGCCTCACCCCAGCACAACCCACCGAACCCCAACACCCCCCACCAGCCCACCCTCGGCCTCCGAGAGCGCCGCGCGGCTTGTCGCCTTGCGCACGAAGGTCTCGCGGTCCCACCCGAGGGCGGCGAGCCGGTCGAACGGCGTCGGGTCGAGCAGCAGCCCGGTGACGGCGGACGCCGCCGCGTCGGTCAGCCACGACGGGCGGCCGAGCGCGTCGGCGAGGTCCAGGCCGTGCACGGCGACCTCGACGACCCTGGTCAGCAGGAAGTCAGTCAGCAACATCGCGTCACCGTGCCGGGTCCGCACGACGCGTCCGTCCGGCTCGGCGCGGCACAGCGCGACGGCCTCGCGCCAGGTCGCGGTGAAGTCCGCGACGAGCGCGGGCCCGTCCAACCGCGCGGCCGCCTCGACGGCGAGGGTGACGCGTGCGGCGTTGGTCTCGGCGTCAAATCTGCCGTCTCGCCGGTAGTAGTCGCGTGCCGAGACCAGGGCGTGGTCGGGGCTTGGGGCCGCCAGCATGGCCGGGAGCCAGGCGAGCACGGTGCGGACGTGGCCCAGGAGGTCGCGGGCACGCCAGGGGGTGCAGCGGGTGGGGAGGTTCCACGCCGTCTCGTCCAGGTCGGCGACGGCGTCGGTGAGCTTTGCCGCCTCGGCTTCGAGGATGTCGAGGGGGTGGGGCATGGGGGGAGCCTATGGGGAGGGCCTCTGCGGGGCGGAGGCGCTTTGGTTAGTGGAGGGCGGGTTTGGTGGGGGTGGGGGTGTGTTTGATGAGGAAGGAGAGGGCTAGGCCGAGGACGCCTAGGGCGGTGCCGCAGAGGAAGGCGTTGTGGATGCCGGAGATCTGGGCGGGGATGGCGGCGCTGCCGGACTTGGCGGCGGAGGTTGCACCCAGTGTCATGATGGTTACAAAGAGTGCGGTCCCCGCTGCGCCCGCCAGCTGCTGGAGGGTGTTCATGATGGCGCTGCCGTGGGAGTAGAGGTCGGCGTCCAGGGAGCCTAGGGCGGATGACATCAGGGGTGTCATGGCGAAGCCGAGGCCGAGGCTGGTGAGGACGTGGGCGGCGATCACGAAGCCGACGGACGAGTCCGCGTCGAGCGTGGTCATCATCGCCAGGGACAGGGCGAGCGCGGCGGTGCCGGGGATGACGAGCGGGCGGGGGCCGAACCTGTCGGCGAGGCGTCCGACGAACGGGGCGATGAGGCCCATCGCCAGGCCGCCCGGCAGCAGCATCAGGCCGGTCTCCAGCGTGGTCAGGCCGCGGATCGTCTGGAGGTAGATCGGCAGCAGGATCAGCGCGCCGAACAGCCCGGCGAACGCCACGAGCAGCAGCAGAACCCCGACGACGAACGTGCGGTCGCGCAGCGGACGCAGGTCGAGCAGCGCCGCGCCGTCGCGTTGCAGGCTGATCTGCCGCGCCACGAACAGCGCGAGCGCCAGGACCCCCGCGACGAGCGGGAACACCGGGGAGACGAGGGCGTGGCCGCCCGCGGACTCGCCGATGGCGCTGAGGCCGTAGATGAGCCCGCCGAACGCGACGGCCGACAGCAGCGCGGACGGCAGGTCGAACCTGACCCGCTTGGGCTCGCCGCTGTTCTCCACGAGGACGACGCCGACGACGACCGTGATGATCGCGATCGGCAGGACCGCGAGGAACAGCCAGCGCCAGCTCAGCGAGGAGAGGATCAGCCCGGAGAACGTCGGTCCGACGGCGGGCGCGACAGCGATCACGACGGACACCAGGCCCATCGTGCGGCCCCGGCGCGAGGCGGGCACCAGCGTCATGATCGTGGTCATCAGCAGCGGCAGGACGAGCGCGGTGCCCGCCGCCTGCACGACGCGCGCGGCGAGCAGCACCCCGAAGTGCGGGGCGAGCCCGGCGAGCAGGGTGCCCGCGGCGAACAGCGAGGTCGCGGCGATGAACACCGACCGCGTGGTGAAGCGCTGCAGGATCAGCCCGGTCGTCGGGATGATCACCGCCATGGTCAGCAGGAAGCCCGTGGTGAGCCACTGGGCGGCGGTGGCGCTGACGGCGAACTCGGTCATCAGCTTGGGGATCGCCACGCCCATGACTGTCTCGTTGAGGATCATCACAAAGGCCGCGAGGATCGGGACCCCGATCGCGATCTTGACGTGGCGGGGCATCCCCTCGTCGGCCTGCGCGTCCGGCGCCTCGCGCTCGGGCTCGGTCAGGGTGTCGGGACGTCTCTGCACGGTCCTACGCGGCCTTTCTCGTCTCTCACGGCTGTTTCGGACGGCATTTCCGCCCTAACAGGAAAAAGGGCCAAAAACGGCCCATTCTTAATTCGACGGGAGCGCGAAGGCCCCGGCAAGGCAGAGAACACGCGGATCACCGGAAAACTTCCCAGGTCCGCGAAGCCCCCGTCGAACCCAGCGGCATCCGACCTTACGCAGCCTCCGGCGGCGGCCTCAACCGGTTTTCTCCGCCCCCGGAATCGGAGGTGACCGTGTCCGGAATCCGCGCGTCCGACACCCGCCGTACTTGCGGGAAAGCACAGGTCAGAGCGCTTGCGGCGGCGTCTCAAGGGCCGCGGCGATGACGTCCCGTGCCTCGGCGCTGAGGGCCCTGACGTCCGCAGGAGTGAGGTCTTTGGTCACCAGCGGCCTGCCGATTGTGACGCGCACGACACCCGGACGGATGCGCCACCGGCCGACGGACCACACGCCGTCCACGCCCCGCAGGGCCACCGGGACGACGGGGACGCCATGGGTCACCGCGATCATGAACGCGCCGGGCTTGAACTCCCGCATGCCGCCCTCGTCGGAGAAGGTCCCCTCCGGGTAGACGAGCAGTGAGCTGCCCGACCCGAACGCGTCGGCCACGCCCTGGTTGATGGCGGTCTGATCGGCCCTGTCCCGGTTCACCTCGACGATGCCCGCCGCGCGCAGCGCGGGACCGAGCAGCGGCACCCGGAACAGCTCGCGCTTGGCGAGGATGCGCAGCCGCCCGCCGAAGACCGCGAGATGGACCATCGGGTCGAGATTGGACGTGTGATTGGAGACCACCACATAGGTCGCGGACGGCTCAAGCCGGTCAAGGCCCTCGACCTCGATCCGCGCGCCGGTGACCAGACACCAGAAACGCGCCCAGACGCGCAGGATCGCGTCGACGGCGACCCTGCGCCGCGCGCCCCGCAGCGGCAGCAGCAGGACCGCGAGCGCGCCGACGAGCGTGGCGAGCACCCCGGCCGCCAGCGCCGGGACCGTGCGCCAGGCGAAGGGGGGACGGACGCCGCTCATGGGCCGCTGACCTCGGGTCTCACGCCGCCGAGTAAACCAGACACGCGCCCGAACAATGAACCGTTTTCATGTGCTTTCCACCCTGGAAAACGGTTTCTGCCTGGGTCGCCGGGGATGGGAGCATCGGACCATGAGCGAACAGTGGCCGACAGCCGACGAAGTCCACGCCAAGCGCGCCGAGTTCGAGGCGGCCCTCGACGGCTGGCGACGCCCCGCGGCCCACGGCGTCGTCCACCGGACCGACACCGGCCTCGAGGTGGTCAGGGCGAACCTTGAGGGCGACGGCCCGCTGCCCGCCGTGGTCCTCGCGACAGTCCTCGGCTACCGTTCGGGCGGCGCTGTGCTCCCGCTGTCGGTCGCCGACCTCGACCGGGCGATCGACCTGCTCGCCCCCGCCGAAGCCTGCACCGCCTTCCCCCACCCGAACCTGTGGGCCTGGCGGCTGCTGCGCGACGCCCTGGACAAGGACGGCGGCGAAGCCTTCGCCGTCTTCACCGAGGACATCGCCGACCCCGACCCGTCCGACCCCTACCTGCGCGCGTTCCTCGCCGAGGTCCACCGGGGCCGCGAGGAAGACCCCGAAGGCAGTACGTCCATTGGGGCCTGACGGCCGTGCGCCTTGAAGCCCGGCACCGCCCCTCCGGCCCTGGGGGCCTACGGGGCGGCACCGGGCGCGCACGACCGCCAGGCCCGGTTACACCAGTATCGGATCTAGGGATGGGCCGGTGTTCGTGCAACCCGCGCATCTCCCCTGGGCGTGGCCGCCGCGGCTGCCCGATCAGCCGATCTTCTATCCGGTCCTCCGGGAGGAGTACGCGGCCCAGATAGCGCGCGAGTGGAACGTCGACGCGTCCGGTGCGGGACATGTCACGCGGTTCCGGGTGAGCACTGCGTTCGCGCGCCGGTATCCGACGCGTCAGGCGGGCGGGTCCGACCGGCTCGAACTGTGGATTCCGGCGGAGGACGTCCCCGCGCTCAACGAGCACATGCTGGGGCCGGTCGAGGTCGTCGCCTCGTACTCGGGCGGACAGTCCTAGGGCCACCGCCCGCACCCGTGTGCCGCGCGGCGGCTTCCCTCGCGGACAGGGAACTGTGGCCGCCATCACTCGTCGCGTTTGCCATTGCGCGCGCCGCGCGGCACCTCCAAAAAACCAGACATACCCGACCAGAAATCGGCAAGCAGCAGGAAATCAGACGCACTGCGCTGGGCCCGCCCCCGGCTTTCCGATAAGCCGCTGACCAGGGCAGAAACCGTGATCATCGCACAGTACGCCGTTCCCGACTAATGCGAGATCACGGTTATCCGGTGGTTCGTCCGGTCGGGTGGTCCGCGGATATCCCGTCGCGTAGTTTGGTCTTCCGGTTCCCGCGCCAAGCGGGTGGCGGATGAGGATTCGGCCGACGCCGCCATGGACGTCCATGTGTGCCAGATGTACCCGACAGGCTCAGCGCCCGGGGTCAGGCGGCCGAGGCCCGGACGCGACGCCCAGGACCCGGAAGCGGATCATGGAAGAGTCTGCCCGACCCTCGCCCCTGTGGCCCGTGCTCGGCGCGGCGCTCGCCGCCGCACCCGTCGCGGCCCTTGTGCTCACGACCCCGTCCCTCCCCCTGGCCGCCGCGTTCGCCGCCGCCGTGTGCGCGGCGTTCGTGCTCGGCTGCGGCGAGGCGCTGCGCCGCTGCCGCGCCCGTTCCCGCCGTCTCGACCGGGAGCTGCGCGAGGCGCGTGCGGCAGCCGAAAGGCAGTACACCGAGTTCGGCGAGCTGCTGAACGCGCTCGCCTGGGACGTGTCGGTGTCCGCCCGCCGCCCCGACGTCGCCGACTCCGCGCCCTGGGCCGAGCAGACCAGGGCGGTCTACGACGCGGCGTTCTCCCGGACCGAGACCGCGCGCGCCGAGGCGGCGCGGGCGATGGAGGGCCTCGTCGTGTCGGTCGCGCAGCGCACCCAGACCGGCGTGCTGCGGGTCCGCGAGTCGGTCGACAGGCTCGCCCCGGCGCTCGCCGACCGTCCCGACCAGCTCGAGGAGTGCCGGCTCATCGCCGGGTCGGCCGCCCAGCTCACCAGGCTCGCGCAGAGCCTCGTGGTGCTGAGCGGCGGCCGCGCCGGACGCACCTGGGCGCGGCCGCTGCCGCTGTGCGACGTCCTGGCCGCGGCGGCCGGACGCGTCGCGGCGGGCGGCGGGCTCGAACTCGTCGGCGGCCACGACGTCGCGGCCCGCCCCCGGGTGGTCGAGCCGCTGGTCCACGCGTTCGCCGAGCTGCTCGCCAACGCCGCGCAGTCCTCACCGGGCGCGGCCGGGGTGCGCGCGGTGGTCGAGCGCGGCGAGGGCTGCCACGTGGTCCGGATCGAGGACTCCGGCGTCGGCATGGACGACGCCGCGCTCGCCAGGTTCACCGAGACCGCCTCGGGCGCGGGCCCCGTCTCCCTGACGGCGCTCGGCCCGCTGCCCAGGCTCGGGCTCCCCGTCGTCGGCGCCTACGCCCGCCGCTTCGGCCTCGGGGTGCGGCTCGAACGCGGCCCGGACGGCGGCACGTGCGCGGTCGTGGTCCTGCCCGACGGCCTCGTGACGCGCCCGACCGACCCGCACGAGTCCGCGCCGAGGGCGCTGCGCGCCGCGACGGGCGGGCCGGAGCGGCCGAAGGTCGTCGGGAAGGCGTCGAACGGCCTCCCGCAGCGCCGCCGCCGCGCGGCCGACGCCCCCACCGCGCCAGGCTCGGACTCCGTCCGCGCCCGCCTCGCCGCCGTCCTGTCCGAGGAGCCCGCCGACCGCAGGGCCTGACCTCAGCCTTCCGCGCGGCCCCGCAGGACCGGCGCGATCGCGTCGAGCACCGACGGGTCCTCGATCGTGGCGGGCACCGGCTCGTCCCTGCCGCCGACGATCCCGCGCATGGTCTTGCGGAGGATCTTGCCCGAGCGGGTCTTCGGCAGCGCGGGGACGACGGACACCTCACGGAACGCCGCGACCGCGCCGACGTCGCGCCGGACCGCCGCGACGAGCTCGGCCCGCAGGCTCTCCTCGTCCTGCTCGACCCCCGCCTTGAGGACGACGAGCCCGAACGGGAGCTGGCCCTTGAGCGGGTCGGGCACCCCGATCACCGCGCACTCCGCGACGGCCGGATGCGTCGCCAGGGCCGCCTCGATCGCGCCGGTCGACAGCCGGTGCCCCGCGACGTTGATCACGTCGTCGATCCGGCCCATGACGAACAGGTAGTCGTCGGCGTCGAAGTAGCCGGAGTCGCCCGTGTGGTAGTACCCCTCGTGACGGCTCAGATACGAGGCGATGTAACGCTCGTCGTCGCCCCACAGGGTCTGGAGCGCGCCGGGCGGCAGCGGCAGCCGGATGACGATCTCGCCCTCCCTGCCCGCCTCGACGGGTTCGCCGTACTCATCAACAATCCGCACATCCCACCCCGGAACGGGCACCGTCGCCGACCCCGGCTTGGTCGGCATCGGTTCGAGCCCGCGTGGGTTCGCCGCGATCGGCCAGCCCGTCTCGGTCTGCCACCAGTGGTCGACCACGGGCACGCCGAGCACGTCCGACGCCCAGTGGTAGGTCTCGGGATCGAGCCGCTCCCCCGCGAGGAACAGGGTCTTCAGCGTGGACACGTCGTACTTGGCGAGTTCGGCGGCCTTCGGGTCGACCTTCTTGATCGCGCGGAAGGCGGTGGGCGCGGTGAAGATCGCCCTGACCCCGTACTCCTGCGTGACGCGCCAGAACGCGCCGGCGTCCGGCGTCCCGATCGGCTTGCCCTCGTAGACGACGGTCGTCGCGCCGACGAGCAGCGGCGCGTACACGATGTAGCTGTGCCCGACGACCCAGCCGACGTCGGACACCGCCCAGAACACGTCGCCGGCCTTGATGTCGTAGATCGCGCCCATCGTCCAGGCCAGCGCGACCGCGTGGCCGCCCGCCGAGCGCAGCACGCCCTTGGGCTTCCCGGTCGTCCCCGAGGTGTACAGGATGTAAAGCGGGTCGGTGGAGGCGACCGGCACCGGCGGCGCGGGCTCCGCCGACGGGACCACCTCGGCCCAGTCCACGTAGCCGGGCAGCGACAGATCGGCCGGGGACGCCTCGCGTTGCAGCATGAGCGTGTGCGCGGGCTTGTGCGCGCTGAGCTCCAGCGCCTTCTCCAGGATCGGCTGGTAGGCGACGACCCGGTTCGGCTCAAGCCCGCACGAAGCCGCGACGACGACCTTCGGCTCCGCGTCCTCGATCCGCGCGGCGAGCTCCTTGGCCGCGAACCCGCCGAACACCACGGAGTGGACCGCCCCGAGCCGCGCGCAGGCGAGCATCGTCATGACGGCCTCGGGCACCATCGGCATGTAGACGACGACCCTGTCGCCCTTGCCGACGCCGAGCGCGGCGAGGGCACCGGCGACCCTGGCGACCTCGTCGCGCAGCTCACGGAAGGTGTAGGCGCGCTTGGCCGGGACCATCGCCGAGTCCCAGACCAGGGCCAGGCGGTCGCCCGCGCCCGCCTCGACGTGCCGGTCGAGCGCGTTGGCGCTGGTGTTCATCTCCCCGTCGGGGAACCAGCGGTAGAACGGCGCGCCCGAGGCGTCGAGGACGCGGGACGGCTCCCGCGTCCAGTCGATCAGCCGCGCCGCCTCTCCCCAGAAGCCCTCGGGGTCGGCAAGGCTCCGCCGGTACGCCTCGGCATACGCTCCCACGTCTCTCCTCCTCCACAGCCCGCGCGGCGGCCGACCGCGCCTCCCGGTCATTCCCCCCGACCGCCCTTTACTACCGAAAAACCCACCGACCCCACCACCTCGAAAGACCCCGCCTCGGGGGCCGAAGGGCCCTGATCGGCCGGAACGGGCAGGTGGGCGGCGGCACCCGTCAGGGGCCCGTCTCCCTAAGCGACAAAGCAGATAAGACCCCGTCTTTGCCCCGGGCGCGGATGGGCAGGGACGCGCCGGTCGTTAGAGGAGACATGAGCGCAGAACCCGTCCACGCGGTTCACGACCTTGCCGCCGACAGCCCTGACGCCGCCGACGAACACGTGCTGCGCGCCGCGATCAAGCTGTTCGCCGAACTCGGCTACGACGCCACGACCAGGCAGATGATCATCCAGACCGCCGGGCCCGGCGCGACGCGCTCCGAGCTGCTGCGCGAGGGCAAGGCCGCCGTGTACCGGGCGGCGCTCGAACACCTCTGCGATCTTGAGCACCGGTACTACGCGGAGGCGGCACGCGATCTCGTGCGCGACATGGCGGGCCTGCACCGGATGGTCGACCGCGCGCTTGACTTCGCGCTGCTCCACCCGGAGGTGCCCGCGGTGTGGCGGCACCGCGGGCTGAAGGACGCGAGCGACCTCGACCTCACCAAGGACATGCGGCCCGGGCTGGAAACCGTGCTCCTGCAGGCCCCCTGGTCGGGGGTGCGGCCGGACGCCGACCTCCAGTTCGTTGCCTGGTCCGTCGTCTGGATGATCACCGGATTCCTCGCCTCGGGTATGCCGGACGGCTCTGCGCCCTCGCGCAAGGCCGACGATCCGCGGACATTGCAGCGGTTCCACACCGAACTGCACACCATGGTCGATCTGCGCGTGCGGGCGGTCGACTGCTGAGGCGGGAAAACGCACCCGCACGCCGCACAGGCATTGAAACTGGAACGTGTTCTAGTAGGCTCGGCGCATGCGGTTCACCTACGCCGAGGCGATGACCGACCCGTCCTACTACCTTCCGCTCGCCAAGGCGGCGGAGGACGCCGGTTACCACAGCATCACTGTCCCGGACTCCGTCATGTATCCCGAGGTGTCCGACTCGACCTACCCCTACACCGAGGACGGCGACCGGTCGTTCCTCGAGGACAAGGCGTTCATCGAGACATTCGTGCTCGCCGCCGCGATGGGCGCGGTGACGTCGCGGCTGCGGTTCACGCCGTTCGTGCTCAAGCTGCCGATCCGGCCGCCCGTGCTGGTCGCCAAGCAGGCGAGTTCGGTCGCCGCGCTGACGAACAACCGGCTGTCGCTCGGCGTCGGGCTCAGCCCCTGGCCCGAGGACTTCGCCGCGCTCGGCGTGCCCTGGGCGCGGCGCGGCAAGCGCATGGACGAGTGCATCGACATCGTGCGCGGCCTCACCAGCGGCGAGTACTTCTCCTACAAGGGCGAGTTCTACGACATCCAGTCGATGAAGATGTCGCCCGCGCCGACCGAGCCGATCCCGATCCTCGTCGGCGGGCACAGCGACGCCGCGCTGCGCAGGGCGGTGCTGCGCGGGGACGGCTGGATGCACGCGGGCGGCGCGGGCGAGGAGCTCGACGCCCTGCTCACCAGGCTGCAGGGCATCCGCGAGGCCGAGGGCAAGGCGAACGACCCCTTCGAGATCCACGTGATCTCCTATGACGCCTACACCGTCGACGGGGTCAAGCGCCTCGAGGACAAGGGCATCACCGACGTGATCGTCGGGTTCCGGCTGCCCTACATCAAGGGGCAGGACACCGAGCCCCTGGAGACCAAGATCCGCAATCTGGAGTCCTTCGCCGAGACCGTCATCGCACGGTGTAACTAGAACAGGTTCTTACTATGTCCGACGGCACCCCCACCCCGTCCGGCTACACCTGGGAGGCCCCCGACGCCCCCCACCCGGCCAGGACCGCCGCCAAGAACTCCCAGAGCCGCGTCGCCGCCCAGGACAAGGAAGGCTGGCTCGCCCTCTTCGCCGACGACGCCCACATCGAGGACCCCGTGGGCCCATCCTTCCTCGACCCCGACGGCAAGGGCCACAAGGGCAGGGAGGCGATCTCCGCCTTCTGGGACGGCTACGTCGGCCTGATGAAGGGCTTCCACGCCCGCACCACCGAGTCGTTCGCCAACGGCCCGTCCTGCGCCAACGTCACCCAGCTGACGACCACGCTGGGCGACGGGTCACAGATGACGGTCGACTGCGTGATCGTCTACACCGTGGACGACGCCGGCCTGCTCACCTCGATCCGCGCCCACTGGGAGCCCGACCGGGCCCTGGCGACCCTCAAGGCGCCCTGATCCACCCCGCCGCGCCGCGCGCGGTGCGGCGGGGTGCGACGCCGGGACCGCGGCGGCGGGCCTCACGCGTCCGGTGGGACCGTGTAGTTCGCCGTCGCGGCCCGGACGGCCGCGTCGATCTGGGCGTCCGTGGCGAGGTTCGAGGCGCGCAGGGCGGTCTCCCACGCGGTGATCGAGCCGGCGTTGTACTCCAGCACCTCGGGTGAGTTCTGGAACTCCGAGGGGTCGTCGGTCTCAAAGCCGCCGAGGTACAGGCCGAGGCCGAGCAGCGCGCCGTCCCAGCCGGGCCCGACGTACAGCGCGCCGCCCGCGTCGGGCACGAAGGCGGCGGGGACCGCGTGTTCGAGGACCACGCCGGTGCTCTCGCCCTGCGGGGTCAGCTCGACGGTGACGATGCTCTCCGGCGCGCCCCAGGTGAGCACGAGCCGCTTGGCGGGCTCGCACCTGACGATGGTGCCGTCGGCGTTGCCCTCGGTGGCGAAGCTTCCGCCCTCGCGCAGGTCGCCGCGCACCGGCAGGAACCAGCGGGCGAGCCGTGCGGGCTCGGTCAGCGCGGCCCAGATCCGCTCGGGCGCGGCAGGGTAGGCGCGCGCCAGGGCGACGACGAGCTTGTCGCCGTCCTCACCCGCGTGCACCCTGCGGCCGATCGCGGCGATCTCGGCGGGAATGTCGATCATGTCCTGGTCTCCTCAGCGGTCGGGTCCGGCGCGTGGTGCCGGACTCTGCGGAGCTCACGGCGGTGGCCCCGCGCGGCGACGCCGGGGGCCCGGGGACGTCGAACGCGTGCACGCCCCCATCCAGGAGAAAGCCACTCTATCGGCGTGAACGCCGGAGAAGGTCCCGATTCGGCGACACGCGGGCCGGTCCGCGCACGGGAAGGGCGGCGCGCCGGTCAATTCCCGGCGAGCCGCCGCAGCAGCCGGGACGGCGCGTCGACCATCGACGGCCCGTACCAGGTGAGGTCGCGGCCCTCGACCAGCGCGATCCGGCGGCCGGGGAAGCACTCGGGGCCGTCGTCGGCGGTGAACCGGTACGGCTCGTCGGGCAGGACCACGAGGTCGGGGTCGGCGGCGATGATCCCGTCGAGGGGGATCTTGGGGTAGCGGTCGGGGTGGTCGGCGAAGAGGTTGGCGACGCCCAGTCGGGCCAGGACGTCACCGGCGAAGGTGTCGCGGCCGAGGACCATCCAGGGGCGACGCCAGATCGGGACCGCCGCGCGGGCCGTCACCTGTGCGCCGGAGGGGTGGGCGGCCCAGGCGCGTTCGGCGGCTTCGAGCCACGTGGGGACCTCCAGCCCGCAGCCTTCGGCGAGCACGCGGCGCAGCGACGCGAAAGCGCCGTCCACCGTGCTGATCGCGGTCACCCATACGGGCACCCCCGCGGCGCGCAGGGCCGCGAGGTCGGGCTCGCGGTTCTCCTCGGCGTTGGCGAGCACGAGATCGGGGCGCAGCGCGATGATCGCGGCGACGTCGGGGTTCTTGGTGCCCTTGACGCGGGCGACGTCGAGGTCGGCGGGGTGGGTGCACCAGTCCGTCGCGCCGACCAGCAGCCCGGGGGCGCTCGCCGCGACGGCCTCGGTCAGCGACGGGACGAGCGACACCACGCGCCGCACCCGCGCGGGGACGGGCACCTGAGCACCCGTGTCGTCGTGTGGCGCGCCCATCCCCCGATCCTGCCACGCCGGGCGTCAGGCGGCGCGGTCGGCCGCCGCGGGCAGGGCGCGGATGAACGTGCCCATCTCGGCGAGCGAGGTGAGGCCCTCGCGGCAGAAGTCGGCGAAGATCTGGAAGACGTGCGGCTGCCGGTCCCAGACGACGAGGGTGACGGGCACGCCCGCCGAGGAGAGCCGGTCGGCCATGAGCTCGGCGTCCACCCGCAGGATCTCGGTCGAGCCGCAGTGGATGAGGGTCGGCGGCAGCGCGGCGAGCTCCCCGTTGACCGGCGAGTGCAGCGGGTCGAGCGCCGCGCCGCCGAGCAGCAGCGCGTTCAGCTCAGGCAGGCGCGGCCCTGGGATGTACGGGTCGAGGCCGAGGTTGGGGTGGGCGAGCTTGGCGGCGTGGTCGAGATCGGTCAGCGGGGACAGCGCGACGAGTCCGCCAGGCGCGGGCAGGCCCTCGCGCAGCGCCTGGAGCGGGGTCGCGAAGGTGAGGTAGCCGCCCGCCGAGTCACCCGCGATGACGATCTCCTCGGCGGCGAAGCCCTGGTCGAGCAGGTACCGGTAGGCGGCGACGCAGTCTTCGACGGTCCCGGCGAGCGTCGTGGAAGGCAGCTGCCGGTAGGCGACCGACAGCGCGGGCGCGCCGGACGCCGCCGAGAGCCGGGCGATCATCCTGCGGTGGGTGCGCAGCCCTCCGACGATGAACCCTCCGCCGTGGAAGTAGAGGATCACCTTGCCGCCGCCGCTCCGGGAGACGCCGGGGCCGTACACCCACTCGGCGGGGAACCCGTCGAACGGCACGGGGACGGTGACGGTGCCGCGCGGCGCGCGCATGACCCCGGTCATCGCGTCGAGGCGTGCGGCGTGCCGCAGCACCTTCGGCGTGAACGGTGTGTACCGCATGAGCGGCCGCAGCCAGAACCGCAAGAGGAACAGGAACACCCGGGCGGGCAGGCCGATCCCTGCCCGGCTCTGGATGACGACGTCCACCGCACACCTCCAAGCAAGCGCTCGCTTACCGCTCGCGAGGCTAATTCGCCGCGCCCGCCCGGTCAACCACCGAGTGCGTCACATCCCCGCCGCGCACGATCCCGCCGAACCGGATATTCAGGACGCCTGGCACGATAAGCGGCACGTTGTCGGCGAGGAGGGCCTTGAGGGTGAACCAGGTCGTGCGCTGCGCCCTCGCGGCGCTGATCTTTCTTGCGGGCCCTGGGCTCGCCGGATACGCGCGGGTGCTCCAGGCGCGGGCCTTCGCGCAGGAGAGCTTCGGCGGCGACCCCTACGTCAGGGACGCGCTGCCGCTCCTGCCCGAACTGTGGCCGCTGGCGATCCTGCTCGTGGTACTCCCCTGGGTCGGCTACCGCAGACGCGACGCGCTGCTCTACGTCATCCCGCTGTACGGTTGGGCCCTGTTCGCCAAAGCCGCCTGGCGACTCACCGCCCTGCGCACCCCGGACTGGCCACCCCGCGACGACACCGTCACGGCCGCGCCCCGCTCCGCCTAAGAACGGCCAGCGCCGCCCGAAGCCGAATCAGGGCCGCCCGAGCACGGGCCACACCGCCCGACGGCGAGTCGGCACCGCCCGAGGCGGGTCAGGGCCGTCTGAAGGCCGGTCGGCAACGCCTGAGGGCGGGCCAACGCCGCCCGAGGGCGGGACGGGGGCGGACCGGGGGCGGGCCAACGCCGTCTGGGGGTGGGTCGGGTGTGGGCTGGGGGTGGGTCAGGGGTGGGCGCCTACGATGCGGAGGGCTAGTTCCACGTAGCCCGCTGCGATGTCCTCGGGGGTCCACTCGCCTGAGGCGCGGTACCAGCGGGCGATGTCGATGCCGAGGGACAGCAGCGCGGTGGCGGCGATCTTGGGGTGCGGGGCGTCGAAGACGCCTGCCGCGACGCCGCGCTCGACCAGGGCGCGGATCTCGCCGTCGATGGCCCTGCGGATCTGCCGGATCTCGGCCATGTGCTCGTCGCTCAGCGCCGCGAGCTCGTAGTTGACGATGCGCGCCCCGGTGTTGTCGCGGGCGTGGTGGACCGCGAAGTCGTGCACCACGCTGCGCAGCGCCGCGACCGGGTCGGGGGCGTCCGCGATCGCGGCCCTGACCAGGCGCAGCGTGCGTTCGTGGCCCGACTTGGAGATCAGGAAGAGCAGCTCTTCCTTGGACTTGTGGTGCACGTACAGGGCCGCAGGGCTCATCCCGGCCGCGGTGGCGATGTCGCGGGTCGTGGTGCCGTGGAAGCCCTTCTCCGCGAACGCGGTGACTGCCGCCTTCAGCAGCCGCGCGCGGGTGGCGTCGGCACGCGGAAGGTCGGAGGTGTCGGGCATCACACGGCTCTCCTCTGCGAGGTCATGGGTGTTCCAGCAATACCACGGTTGTGCCCGCGCCCAGCGCCGTTGGGAAACACGCCAGGTGTCGGGGGCGGCCCGACGGGGGACTTGACCCGGAGCCGCATCCTGCTGCACCCTGGGCCACACCCCATTCTAAGCAAGCGCTTAGTAACCTCGCCAGGCGCAACCACCGGGCGACCCACCGCACACGTCGACGGAAGCAGGCCATGACCACACCGACCCCGACCCCGAGCCCCTTCCCGCGTTTCCAGGGCAGGACCGCGATCGTCACCGGCGCGAGCCGTGGCATCGGCCTCGCGATCGCCGAGCGGCTGGTCGCCGAGGGCGGCAGGGTCGTGATCACCGCGCGCAAGAAGGACGCGCTTGACGAGGCAGTCAGCGCGCTTGGCGGCCCCGAGCACGCCCTGGGCGTCCCCGGCCACGCCGACGACCCGGCCCACCAGGCCGAGACCGTCAGGCTGGCGATCGAGACATTCGGCAGCGCCGACCTCCTGGTCAACAACACGGGCATCAACCCCGCCTACGGCCCCCTGCTCGACATCGACCTCGGCGCGGCCCGCAAGACCTTCGAGGTGAACGTGCTCGCGACGCTGTCGTGGGTCAGGCACGTGTACGAGGCGTGGATGAAGGAGCACGGCGGCTCGATCGTCAACGTGACGTCGGTGGCCGGGGTGAAGCCCGCGCCCGGCATCGGGTTCTACGGCGCGACCAAGGCGATGGTCGGCCACATCACCCAGGAGCTCGCCGTCGAACTCGGGCCCGACGTGCGCGTCAACGCCGTCGCCCCCGCCGTGGTGAAGACGAAGTTCGCGACCGCCCTGTACGAGGGGCGCGAGGACGAGGTCGCCGCGCCCTACCCGCTGAAGCGCCTCGGGGTGCCCGACGACATCGGCGGCGCGGTCGCCTTCCTGCTGTCGCCCGACGCGGCGTGGCTGACCGGCCAGGTCCTCGTCGTGGACGGCGGCCTGACCCTGACCGGCGGCGTCTGACCCGCCGTCCCCTTCCCCCGAGGAGCGAACATGAGCACCCCACGCACCGCAGTGGTCACCGGCGCGGCGCGCGGCATCGGCGCGGGCGTCGCCAAGAGGCTCGCCGCCGACGGCCTCGCGGTCGCCGTCGTCGACCTTGACGAGACGGCCTGCGAGCCCGTCGTCAAGGCGATCGAGGCCGCCGGAGGACGCGCCCTCGCCGTCGGGATCGACGTCGCCGACGAGCAGGCCGTCCAGGCCGGGGTCGCGCGGATCGCCGACGAGCTCGGCCCGCCGACCGTCCTGGTCAACAACGCAGGGATCATCCGCGACAACCTGCTGTTCAAGATGAGCGCCTCGGACTGGGACTCGGTCATCGGCGTGCATCTGCGCGGCGCGTTCCTGATGACCCGTGCCGTTCAGGCGCACATGACGAAGGCGGGCTGGGGCAGGGTCGTCAACCTGTCGAGCACGTCGGCGCTGGGCAACCGCGGCCAGGCCAACTACGCCGCCGCCAAGGCGGGAATCCAGGGCTTCACCAAGACCCTCGCGCTCGAACTCGGCAGGTTCGGGGTGACCGCCAACGCGATCGCGCCCGGCTTCATCGAGACCGAGATGACCGAGGAGACCGCGCGCCGGATCGGCGTCCCGTTCGAGGACTTCAAGGCCGGCGCGGCCAAGCAGATCCCGGTCGGCCGCACCGGCACCCCCGACGACATCGCGCACACCGTCGCGTTCTTCGTCAGCGAGGGCGCGGGGTTCGTCTCCGGGCAGGTCGTGTACGTCGCCGGCGGACCGAAGGACTAGAGGGGCGGACGATGAAGGTCTTCACCGGTGTCGAGGAGCTGCGCGAGGCGGTCGGCTCCCACCTCGGGTACTCCGACTGGCACACCATCACCCAGGAGCAGGTCAACACGTTCGCCGAGGCCACCGGCGACCACCAGTGGATTCACACCGACCCCGAGCGGGCGGCGGCGGGGCCGTTCGGCACGACCATCGCGCACGGCTACCTGACGCTGTCGCTGGTGCCGAAGCTCGTCTGGGACCTGTACCGGGTGGACGGGGTATCGATGAGCGTCAACTACGGGGCCGAGCGGCTGCGGTTCCCCGCGCCCGTCCCCGTCGGGTCGCGGGTCCGCGCGGGCGTCGAGCTGCTGTCGCTCGAGCCGGGCGGCGGCGGCTACCGCCTGACGGCCCGGGTGACGGTCGAGCGCGAGGGCGGGGCCAAGCCCGTCTGCGTGGTCGACAGCGTGAGCGTCCTGGTCCCCTGACCGATCCCGGCGGGGCGTCCGCCGGCCAGCGTGAGGAAGAACGAGCATGTCCGACGAGACAGCGCGCGAGGACCTGCGGCGGCGCGTCGCCGATTTCCTCGCCGAGCACGACCCGGCGACGATGGAAGAGCTTGAGTTCCTGCGCGCCCGCTATGACGCGGGCCTCGCGTGGGTGTACTACCCCGAGGGCCACGGCGGCCTCGGCCTGCCGCAGAGCCTCCAGGGCGACGTGGACCGCCAGTTCGCCCGCGCGAACGCGCCGGGCCCGAACGTCCGGGGCAACGGCATCGGCCTCGGCATGGCCGCCCCGACGATCCTCGCCTTCGGCACCGAGGAGCAGAAGAGCAGGTTCCTGCGTCCGCTGTGGACCGGCGAGGACATCTGGTGCCAGCTGTTCAGCGAGCCGGGCGCGGGGTCCGACCTCGCCGCGATCGGCACCCGCGCGGTCCGCGACGGCGACTCGTGGATCGTCAACGGGCAGAAGGTGTGGACGTCGCACGCGCACAATGCCCGGTTCGCGATCCTCGTCGCCAGGACGAACCCCGACGTGCCCAAGCACCGGGGGCTCACGTACTTCCTGTGCGACATGACCGACCCCGGCGTCGAGGTGCGGCCGCTGCGGCAGCTCACCGGCGAGGCCGAGTTCAACGAGGTGTTCCTCACCGACGTGCGCATCCCCGACGCGCAGCGGCTCGGCGCGGAGGGCGAGGGCTGGCGGGTCGCCAACGCCACGCTCAACAACGAGCGCGTCGCGATCGGCAGCGGCGGCGCGCCGCGCGGCGGCGGCATGGTCGGCGTCGTCGCGCAGACGTGGCGCGAGCACCCCGAGCGGCGCACCCACGAGCTGCACGACAGGCTGCTGAAGCTGTGGGTGGAGGCCGAGGTCGCGCGGATCACCGGGACGCGGCTGCGGCAGAAGCTCAAGCAGGGCCAGCCCGGCCCCGAGGGCTCGGCGATGAAGCTGACGTTCGCGCGACTGAACCAGCAGCTTTCCGGGCTCGAAGTGGAACTGCTCGGCGAAGACGGGCTGCGCTACTCCGACTGGACGCTCGTGCGGCCCGACGGCGTCGACTTCACCGGCCGTGACGCCGGATACCGGTACCTGCGCGCGAAGGGGAACTCCATCGAGGGCGGCACCTCGGAGATCCTGCGCAACATCGTCGCCGAACGGGTGCTCGGGCTGCCCACCGAACCCCGCGTCGACAAGGACATCCCCTGGAAGGACATCGCCAAGTGAGCGACCTCGAACTGCTCTACTCCGACGTCGAGGACGACCTTCGCGCGTCGGTCCAGGCGCTGCTCAACGACAGGTGCGACGCGGCGTCCGTCGCCGCGCTCTATGACGGTGACCGCGCGCTCGTCGCCGGGCTGTGGAAGGCGCTCGCGGCCGACCTCGGGCTCGCCGGGCTGCTGGTGCCCGAGGAGCACGGCGGCGCGGGCGCGTCGGCCCGTGAGGCGGGCGTGGTGCTCGAGGAGCTGGGCCGGTATGCGGCTCCGGTGCCGTTCCTGACCAGCGCGGTCGTCGCGACCGTGCTGCTCGCCGAGACCGGCGGGCCGCTGCTCGCCGCGCTCGCGGCGGGCGAGAAGACCGCGGCTCTTGCCGTCCCGCTGTCGACCGCGCCGCACGACGCGGTCCCGGCGACGGCCAGGGTCGAGCCTGAAGCGCATCTGCACGGCTCGGTGAGCAGCGTCGCGGGGGCGCTGGAGGCCGATGTGCTGCTGGTGCCCGTGCGGACCGGCGACGCGATCGCCGTCTACGCGGTCCCGGTCGCCGACGTGGCCCTCACGCCCGTCGTGTCGCTCGACATGACCCGTCAGCTCGCCGACGTGACGCTCGGCGGGGCGGCGGGCGAGCTCGTCATCGCCGACGGGGAGGCGGCGATCCGGCGTGCGCTGCTCGCGGGGGCCGCGCTGCTCGCGTCGGAGCAGGCGGGGCTCGCGCAGTGGTGCCTGCGCTCGACCATCGACTACCTGAAGGAACGCCGCCAGTTCGGCAGGGTCGTCGGCGGCTTCCAGGCGCTCAAGCACCGGCTCGCCGACCTGTTCACCGACGTGGAGTCGGCGGGCGCGGCGGCCCGCAACGCCGCCGCGGCGCTCGCCGCCGACTCCCCCGACGCCGACCTCGCCACGGCGGTCGCCCAGGCGTACAACGCCGACCTCGCCGTCCGCGCCGCCGAGGAGGCGGTCCAGCTGCACGGCGGCATCGGCATGACCTGGGAGCACCCCGCCCACCTCTACCTCAAGCGCGCCAAAGCCGACCAGATAGCCTTCGGCACCCCCGGCTCCCACCGCGCCCACCTCGCCGAACTGGCCGACCTCCCCGCCCCCGGCACCCCCTGACCCCACCCCCCGCCCGACCCCGACCCACCCGGCCAGCCGGGGCCACCCCCATTCCCCCACCCCCCAAAACACCACAGCACACACCGCACCCCCACGCCACGCCTCAGGACGCGGCGCGTCAGAGCGTCGCGCCTCAGGCGTCGCGCCTCAGGACGCGGCACGTCAGAGCGGCGCGCGTCGCGGGCTGGGGACCGCGTCTCAGGATGTCGCGTGTTCGCGAGGCGCCGCAGCACGGCGCGCGTTAGCGCGGCGTGCTTCAGGGGTTTGGGGGTGGGGGGTCGCCTTCGGCCTCGCGGAGGAAGGACTCGACGAGGGCGACGGCCTCGGCGTGGCCGGTGTGGAAGCCGAGGGCGTCTTCGAGGGAGAGCATGCGGGAGAGGCTGGAGATGAGGACCGTGACGACCATCGGGGACAGCGCGGGGGCGAGGCCGTAGCGCGGCAGGATCTCTTCCAGGGCGGCGACCTGCGCCTGCCGGAACAGCTCCGAGTAGCGGGCCATCTCCGCGCGCACCGCCTCGCTCTGCGCGGCGATCCCGGTGAACTCCATGGTGATCGCGACCGCGGCGGGGTCGGTGCTGTAGCGCCACAGCGCCCACAGCGGCTGCTCCCCCGCCAGCGCGCGCGCCTGGAAGGCGAGGCCCTCCTCGGCGCGGCGGCGGAAGACCTCGACGAGAAGCTCGTCCATCGTGCGGAAGTAGTAGTGGACGAGCTGGGGCTTGAGCCCGGCGCGGGCCGCGACCCTGCGTGAGCTGACCGCGGTGTGGCCCTCCTCGAGCAGCAGGCGTTCGGCCGCGTCGAGGAGCACGCCGCGGTTCTTGGCGTCCGGCGCGCCGATGCGGCGCGGCGATGACATCTGGTCGACCTCCTGGGAGCCGCGCGGCTGCGGGGCGGGCTTGGCGGGCTGATCCATCGTACCGTCACCGTCCGCTGTGACCTTGACCACAGGATGGCACCGTGCTAAGCATATGCTCAGCAAGTCTGAGCACATGCCCAGCATCACTGTACGAAAGTTCTATTCTTCTTCAAGTAGAGGGCCATTACCGGCCGCCTACCAGCACGGTCAGCTTGCCGAACCCTTCTCCCACCCCCCAGGTGAAGGATCCAAAATGGCCCCATCCCTGCCGTCACTGCCGCTCGGACGCGCGCACCGCGGCCTCGTCTCGCTGGGCGAGCTGTTCTCGATCGGCCTCGAGGGCCTGCGCCGCACCTGGGACGTGCGCCGCTGGTTCTGGGAGTTCATCGAGCAGTTCGCGTTCCTCGCCCGCGTCACCACGCTGCCCGTCATCCTCGTCGCGCTGCCGCTCGGTGCGACGGTCGCGCTCCAGGTCGGCGACCTCGCCGGACAACTCGGCGCGCAGTCCGCGACGGGCGGCGCGGTCATCGTCGGCCTCGTCCGCGAGGTCGCGCCGATCGCGGCGGCGCTGATCATCGCGGGCGCGGGCGGCTCGGCCATGACCTCCGACATGGGCGCGCGCAACATCCGCGACGAACTCGCCGCCATGGAGGTCATGGGCATCAACCCCGTCCACCGGCTGGTCACCCCGCGCATGTGGGCGGCGAGCCTCGTCGCGACGCTGCTGGCCTCGCTCGTCATCATGTCCGGCGCGGTCGGCGGGTTCGTCTTCAACGTCCTGCTCCAGGGCGTGACGCCCGGCGCGTACTTCGACGGGGCCCTCGGCCTGCTGCGGGTCTCCGACCTCTACGTGACGCTGTTCAAGGCATGGCTGTTCGGCATGATCGCCGCCCTCGTGGCCTGCCACAAGGGGATGAACTGCGAGAAGAGCCCCGTCGGGGTCGGCCGCGCGGTGAACCAGGCGACGGTCGTCGCGTTCATGCTCGTGTTCGCCTTCAACTACATCATCACCACCATCTACTTCCTCGCGTACCCGCCGGAGGTCTGATGATCATCGACGTCCAACGCGATGCGGCGGTGCGCGTCCTGCGGGTGTCGGCCTCGGCCGCGCGCCGCACCGCGTCCCTGTCCGCATGGCCGGTCTTCTTCCTCAAGGTCGTCTTCTACTCGCTGCGCGACATCGTCTTCCGGCTGCGGTACGGCAAGACCGTCGCGCTCCAGGTGAGCGACATCGTCATCGGGGTCGGCGCGACGGTCGTCGGCGGCGGCATGGTGTTCGTGATCTTCATCATGGCGCTGTTCCTCGGCACCGAGGTCGGGCTCCAGGTGTACACCGGGCTCCAGGTCATCGGTGCCGAGTCGTTCATGGGCCTGGTCGGCGCGTTCGTGAACGTCAGGGAGACCACCCCGATCATCGCCGCGATCGCGCTCGCCGCGCAGTGCGGGTCGTCGTTCACCGCCGAGCTCGGCGCGATGCGCATCTCCGAGGAGATCGACGCCCTTGAGGTGATGGGCATCAACTCGTTCGTCTACCTGATCTGCACGCGGGTGGTCGCGGCGCTCATCGCGCTCGTACCGCTGTACCTGATCGCGCTGTTCGCGAGCATCTTCGCCACCCGGACGATCAGCACCGAGTTCTTCGGGCTCGCGCCCGGCGTGTTCGACTACTACTTCTACCTGTACCTGCCGCCGCGCGACCTGTTCTACAGCGCCGCGAAGGTCGGGATCTTCGCGTTCGCCGTCATCACCATCCACTGCTACTACGGCTATCACGCGAGCGGCGGGCCGGTGGGCGTCGGACGGGCTGCGGGCCGGGCGATCCGGCTGTCGATCGTGGCGATCGTGGCGCTGAACCTCCTGCTCTCCTACGTGTTCTGGGGGCAGGGCGGCTCAGTGAGGCTGGCCGGATGAGCGGGCCGGAGACCAGCGCGCAGGCGCGCGGGATCGCGATCACCCTCGCCACCGCCGTGGTGCTCGTGGCGCTCGGCTTCCTCGTGGTCGCCAAGCCGTTCGCGGCCAAGGGGAAACTGCTCACCGCGGACTTCGGCGCGGCGGGCCAGGGGCTCACCGAGTCGTCGCCGGTGAAGATGCGCGGGGTGACCGTCGGGCGGGTCAGCGGGATCGCGCTCGCCCCCGACGGCGGCGCGCGGCTGACGCTGCGGATCGACGCGCACGTCGCCGTCCCCGACACCGCCGTGGCCGCGCTCGAACCCGAGTCGGTGTTCGGGCCGAAGTTCGTGAACCTCGTGCCCGGCCCGCACGAGGAGGCCGGGCCCTTCCTCGCCGACGGCGCGACCATCACCAGGACGTCCGACAGCCTCGACCTCACCGGGCTGCTCGCCGACGCCGACGCCGCCGTCGGCGCGATGGACCCCGAGCGCGTCGCCGTCATCGTGGACGCACTCGCCCAGGGCCTCGGCGGCGCGGGACCGAACATCGCGGGCCTGCTGGACAGCACCGGGACCCTGGTCGGCGTCGCGCACGAGCACCGGCACAGGGCCGAGACCTTCCTCGACGACCTGGCCAGGCTCGCGCGGCTGCGCGGAATCGGCGCGGACACGTCGACCACGGTCGTCAACGCGAACGCGCTGCTGCACACGCTCACCGCCGGCAAGGACCGCGGCCTGAAGACCGCGGCGGGCGTCTCCCAGCTCTCGGCCCTGCTCGGCCCGGGTCTCACCAGGCATGAGGGCGATCTCAGGGCCGCGTTCCGCTCGGGCGAGAACGCCGCCGCGTTCATGGACCACATCCTGCCGGTCGGCGGCGACGGGGTGCGGACCGTCATCGACCTGCTGTGGGTGTTCAAGGCGATCAGCTGGTCCCCAGGACCGCAGGGCAGGCACCTGCTCGCCGCCGAGATCCTGCTCCCGACCGACCCGTGCGAACTCATCATCGGCATCTGCCCGACGGGAGGTCGGTGACATGCCCAAGGGACTGCCCTCCGACGCCAGGGCCAGGCTGCGGCTCAGCTCACTCGTCCAGGTGATCGTGTTCCTCCTCGTCACCGGCGTTCTCACCGCCTTCATCTCCGCGCAGATCGTGCGGCTGGGGTTCGGCGAGACCTACCGGCTCACCGCGGTCTTCGCGGACGCGAGCGGCCTGCGCTCCGGCGACAAGGTGAAGATCGCGGGCACGCCCGTCGGCCAGGTCGGCGACATCAGGGTCGTCGGCGGCAAGGCCGAGGTCGAGCTGAAGGTGGAGACCGCGCACCGGGTGCCGCGCGACAGCGAGGCGGCCATCCGGTGGCGTGACGCGGTCGGCCAGCGTATCGTCTACCTGGTGCCGGGCTCCGACCCGGCAATGCTCGGCGACGGCGACAGCGTCGCGCGGACCCGTTCGGTGGTCGACGTCGGCGACCTCATCAACCGGCTCGAACCCCTCGCCAGGGGCCTTGAGCCCGACCAGGTCAACGCCGTCCTCGCCGCGATCTACACCGCGATGGACGGGACCGAGGCCGACGCCGTCGCGCTGCTTGCCAACATCGAGCGCCTGTCGGACACCCTCGACGGCCGCAAGCAGACCCTCGAAGGTCTCCTCGCCGACTTCTCGACGGTGAGCGGCGTCCTCGCCCGGCGCGACGGCCAGATCGCCAAGGCCGTCGACGACCTCGCGACGCTCACCGAGGCGTTCGCCGACAACCGCGCACTCGTGGACGACGCCCTGGAACAGCTCGCCGAGACCCTCCGCACCACCGACAAGGTCGCCGGGGACAACGCCGACGAACTCGCCGCGCTGCTCGGGCGGCTCAGCGCCGTCATGGACGGCACACGCCGCAACCTCGGCCCGCTCCAGGGCCTGATGCGCACGACAGGACCGAAGTTGGAGGACATGTTCGACATGGTCAACGAGGGCAGGTTCCTCATCGGCGCGGTCCCCTGCCTGACGCTCGCGCCCGGCCCGTGCCCGTACGACGTGAAGCTGAGCGAGCTGCCCGAACGCGGCGCGGGCCAGGCCGCGCCGTCGCTGCCGGAACTCGTCGTGGGAGGCGGGTGATGGCGCTCAGATCGTTCCGCGACCGTGACCAGGCTGTCCTCGGCGTCGTCTCGGTGCTGGTGATCGCGCTCGCGCTCGTCGCGGTGTTCGTCACCGGGTCGACCGGCCTGCTCCAGGACCGCTACACCGTCACCGGGGTGTTCGCCGGGACGGGCGGGCTGCACGCGGGCAACGAGGTGCGGGTCGCCGGGATCAAGGTCGGCGAGGTCACCGCGGTCGAGCCCGACTTCACCCAGGGGGTCGTACGGATCACCTGGAAGGTGGACCGCGCGGTCGATCTCGGGCCGCGCACCCGCGCGGAGATCAGCACCTCCAACATCCTCGGCGGCAGGTACCTGCGGCTCAGCGGACCCGTCGCGAAGCCCTATCTCGCCGACCTTCCCGAGCGCGAGCGCAGCATCCCGCAGGAGCGGACCAGGCTGCCGATCACCGCGGGCGACGTGATCTCCACCGGCACCAAGACCCTCGGACGGCTCGACGCTGAGCTGATCGGCGACGTCATCGACAAGCTCGGCGGCATCTCCCCGCAGACCCGCGAACGGCTCGCCGACGCGCTGCACGGCCTGACCCAGCTCGCCGACGCGTTGGAGAACTCGGGGCCCGAGCTGCGCGAACTCGTCGGCAGCGCGGACCGGCTGCTCGACGTCGTCACGGCCAAGGACGCGCAGCTCGCCAGGCTCGCCAGGGGCCTCCAGGCGCTGCTCGACCAGCTCCGCGACCGCGAGGCGGAACTCGCCGTGCTGTTCGGGAGCGGCAGCAGCGCGGTCACCCGGCTGTCGAAGCTCATCGACACCCAGCAGCAGGCGCTGATCGACCTGATGGACGACCTCGGCGGCACCGTCGCCACGCTCAAGCCCGGCCTTGACGACATGAACACCACGCTCGCCTGGCTCGGCCCGTCGATGGGCGCGTTCGCCACCATCGGCTCCTACGGCCCCTGGCTCGACGCGGTCGGCACCCAGATCGGCCCCGTCGCGCCCGAGGACCTCGCCGACCTGCTCGGGACGAAGCCGTGAGGCCCGGCCGCGCCCGCGCGGCGCTCGCCGCGCTCGCCCTCGCCGTACCGCTCGCCGGATGCGCCCTGCCCGGGGTGTCCGACGGGTACCGGATGACGGTGTTCTTCGCCAAGTCCCCGTCCCTGTACGAGCAGTCCAGGGTGAAGGTGATGGGGGCGAACGTCGGGATCGTGGAGCGGATGTCGATCGACGGGCACCGGGTCCGCGTCGACGTCCTCATCGACGGGAGCGTCCCCGTCCCGGCCGACGCGATGGCGACGATCAGTGCCGAGACCGTCATCGGCGAGCGGAGCGTCGTGCTGTACCCGCCGTGGAAGCCCGGCATGGCCAAGGCCGCGCCCGGCACCGTGATCCCGGTCGAGCGGACCGAGCCGCCCGTCGAGATAGACGAGGCGCTGAGCTCTTTCACCAGCCTCACCGAGGCGCTCGACCCGGAGAAGGTGCGCGGGCTGCTGCACATGGGGGCCGAGCTCGTGGACGGGCGGGGTGAGGGCGTCAACAGGGCGTTGGAGACCACGGCGAACGTCGCCGAGGACCTCGCCGCGCAGGATGAGCAGATCGTCTCGGTGGCCGAGCGGATGCGCGACCTCGCCGCGTCACTGAACAAGCGGGACAAGAAGCTGCGGGCGCTCATCGACGCCTTCAGCCAGACCAGCGGGCAGCTCGCTTCGGAGCGGACCAGGCTCAAGAACCTCCTCGTCGGCCTCGAGGCGCTGGTCCGCAAGGGCGAGGTCGTCGTCACCGCCTACCGGGAGGACCTGCCGAAGACGATGGCGGAGACCTCGTCGCTGGTGATGACGCTCAAGGCCAACAGCGCCTCGCTCGCCCAGGGCATCGCCGGGCTCGCCGGGGTCACCGACGCGATCGGCGGCGCGTGGGCCCCCGAGCACGACGCCATCAGGATCAGGGTGCACCTCAACGCGACGCTGCGGATCTGGCTCCAGCCGCTGTTCGACGCGATCGGCGCGGGCGAGGTCCCCTGCCTTGACGAGCCGATCGGCAACTGCCCCGACGAGGTCGCGTGGGAGGCCGGATCATGAGACGCGCCCTCGCCGTCCTGCTCGCCGTCGTCGCGGTCTCCGGCTGCTCGCTCCAGACGCTCGGCGCGCCCAAGGGCAGCCTGACCCTGTACGCGGTCTTCGATGACGTGCAGAACCTCGTGCCGGGCCACGGCGTGCAGATGTACGACGTGCGGGTCGGGTCGGTCACCGACGTGCGGCTGCGCGGCTACCGGACCCGGGTGACGCTGTCGCTGGTCGACGGCACCCGGATCCCGGCCGGGACGGCGGCCGCGATCGCCAAGACGAGCCTGCTCGGGGAGAACTACGTCAGGCTCATCCCGCCCGAGGGGGTCTCGCCGCGCACGTCGCCGCAGCTGGCGTCCGGGACGGAGATCGAGCGGACCTCGGTCGAGCCCGACCTTGAGCGGGTCACCGCACGGGTCGGGCCGGTGCTGGCCGCGCTGGGCGGTGAGGATCTCGAGGACATCGTCGCCGGCCTCGCCACCGGACTCGACGGGGCAGGGCCCAGGCTCCAGAAGATCATCCGTGAGGCTTCTGCGGTTTCGGAGAGTTACGCCGACGCGGGACGCGACCTGCGCGACCTCGTCGACGGGCTCGGCCGGCTCGGCTCCGCGCTCGCCGAAAGCGCCCCCGAGCTCGGCGAACTGCCCGACGCGCTCGTGGAGATGACAGCGCGGGTGCACAAGGACCGCAAGCAGCTCAAGCAGACCCTCACCGACATCACGGCGCTCGCCGAGACCGCGAACAGGGTCGTCCGGGAGGAGCACGGGACGCGGCTGCGGACCCTGCTCCAGCGGCTCGACCGCATCCTGCGGGCGATGCTGCGCGGCAGGGACGACCTGAAGACCGTCACCCGCGACCTGCTGGAGAAGCTGATGAAGGCACCGCGCGTCACCCACGAGGGCCAGGCGCTCGCCTACGCCTACCTCGCCGGGTTCCTGCCCGCCGCGCCGCCGCCGCGGCGCGACTTCGCCGCCGAGCTCAGGCGGCTCCTCGGACCGAATTGAGAGGCCGCGATGAGACCCCGCATCATGATCAACCTGGCGGTCTTCGCCGTCCTCGCGGCGGTGATGGTCTCCTGGGCGGTGCTGACGCTGCTGCCGCTCAGGTTCGGCGCGCCCGCGCTGCGGGTGGAGGCGGAGTTCGCGTCGTCGCCCGGGCTGCGGCCCGGCCTCGAGGTCGACTACCTCGGGCTGCGGGTCGGCAGCATCGAGCGGGTGCGGCTGCGGCCTGGCAAGGTCGCGGTGACGCTGCTGCTGGAGACGTCGCCTGAGCTGCCCGGCGGGCTGACCGCGTCGGTGCTGCGCAAGTCGGCGGTCGGTGAGCCTTATGTCGAGCTCGAACCGGCGGACGCGGCCGACGCGGGGCCTCGGCTGCGCGACGGGGACGTCATCCCGCTCGGCCGCACGAAGGTCACCGTCGAGTACCAGCGGCTGTTCGAGAGCGCGGGCAAGACGCTGCGCTCGGTGGACCCCGCCGACCTGCGCGTCCTCACCAGGGAGCTGGCCGCCGGGCTCGACGGGCGCGGGCAGGACCTGCACGACGCGCTCGCCGACCTCGACCAGCTCGCCGGGACCGTCGCCGACGACGCCGGGGTGCTCGACGCGCTCGCCGTCCAGCTCACCGCCCTCGCCGGGACGCTCGCGGACAAGGGACCGCAGGTCGCGTCCGGGATGAACGACCTCGCGGCGTTCACCGAGACGCTCGGCGGCTCGCTCAAGGAGGTTGACGCGCTCATGACCCGCGCGCCGGGGTTCCTCGACCAGGTCAACGGCTTGCTCACCGATTCGCGGCCCGGCCTGCGCTGCGTCCTCACCGCGATGGGCACGCCGGGTGCTCCCGTGTTCACCTCCCAGAACGCGAAAACGCTGGAACACGGGCTGCTCAACCTGCGCGACGTGTTCCCCAGGATGGTCAAGGACGTCCTCGCCAACCGGCCGGAGGGCTCCTATGTGCGGGCGACGCCGATCATCAGCGTCGCGGGTCCGGTGCCGAACGCCGAGGAGTACCCGCGCTCGCTGCCCGACGCGAAGATCCCGCCGATCTACACGTGCCGCACCGACAAGGCCGCCAAGAGCCCTGCCGCGCCCGGCTCGCCGAGCGCGAAGCCCGGGGCGTCGGACGAGGCGGCCCGGCCGGCCGGGACCGATCCCCGGCAGGTCTTCGAGACCGCACGGCCCGGGGCCGCCGCGCGCCAGGAGCCGTCAGGGTTCCGGGCGTGGTGGCTGCTCGTCGCGGGGGCCGGGCTCGTCCTGCTCGGCACCGCCGCCCACACCGTCCGCCAGCTCCACGCGACCAGGAGAAGACCATGAAGACGAGCACCCCCACGGAAGCCGACCGCACACCAGACGACGGGAGCCTCGCTGCGGACGCCGGGCAGACTGAGCCGGAGGCCGCGACGGACGAGCCCACCAAGGACCGGGACGCCGAGGAAGAGGGGCCCGAGGAGAAGGACGCCGAGGAAGAGAGGCCCAGGGAGAAGAAGGCCGCGTCGAGGAAGCGGGTGGGGTTCCGGCTTGTCGCGTCGCCGAGGGTGTCGCGGCGGTTGTCGGTGGCGGCGCTCGTGCTGGTGTTCCTCACCGCCGTGGTGACGGCCGGGCTCCAGTGGCACGAGGCGGGCAGGCTCGCCGGACAGGACAGGGTCGAGCAGGAGGTGCGGACGCGGTCCGCCGAGTTCGCCCGCGCGCTGCTCGCCTACCGGCACACCGAACTGCCCGACGCGCAGCAGCGCATCCGCGCGCTCACCTCGGCGGACTTCGGCAGCACCTACGACACCGCGTTCGCCGAACTGTCCGGAATCATCACCAAATACCAGGCCGACGCGACGGCCACGGTCCGCGACGTCTACCTCAGCGAGATCGACGGCCAGCTCGCCAAGACCCTCGTCGTCCTCGACAGCGAGGTCAAGAGCACCCTCGGCGTCCGCCACGTCAAGGGCTCAAAGCTGATGCTGGAACTCGTCAAGGAGAAGGGCGCGTGGCGCGTCGACGCCATGACGACCCTCCCCGCCGACGACGACGTCCTCACCGACCCCGACGGCAAGGTCACCTCCACCGCCGACAGCGACGCAGCCCTCTCCCCCACCGACCCCGCCAAGGAGAAGGACAAGCCCTGACGTCCCTCCTCCTGGCCCGCGCGGGCCCGTCCTCGGGGGACGGGCCCGCGCTCACCCCGCTGTCACGGGCATGTCGTGGTGCAGTGGGCCGGTGGTGCGGTGCAGGGGGGCGGCGGTCGCGCCGTGGCGGGCCGCGACGATCTCGGCGGCGATGGCCAGGGCTGTCTCTTCGGGGGTGCGGCCGCCCAGGTCGAGGCCGATCGGGGAGCGGAGCCTGGCGAGTTCGGCGTCGGTCAGGCCCGCCTCGCGCAGCCTGGCGAGGCGTTCGGCGTGGGTGCGGCGTGAGCCCATCGCGCCGACGTAACCGACGGGCAGCCTTAGCGCGACCTCGAGGAGCGGCAGGTCGAACTTGGGGTCGTGGGTGAGCACCACGACCGCCGTTCGGGCGTCGGTCGGGGTCGCGGCGAGGTAGCGGTGCGGCCAGTCGACGACGACCTCGTCGGCGTCGGGGAAGCGGGCCCGGGTGGCGAAGACCGGGCGTGCGTCGCAGACCGTCACCCGGTACCCGAGGAACCCGCCGAGCGACGCGACCGCCGCGGCGTGGTCGATCGCGCCGAACACCAGCAGCCGCGGCCGTGCCGCCGCCGAGACGACGAACACCTCAAGCCCCGGACGGCAGTGCACCGCCCGAACACCGGTCACGCCCATCGCCAACATCGCCCGCGCCTCGGCGACGATCGCCGCGTCCACGTCCGCCTCCCCCGTCCCCCCAACGTGCCCCTCCGGCGTGATCACGAGCACCGCACCCGCACCGCCGACATGCCCGTCAGGCGTGACCGCGAGCGTCGCGCCCAAGGCGTCGCCGCGGCCCTCAGGCGTGACCGCGAGCGGCGCGCCCGAGGAGCCGACGTGTCCCTCCGGCGTGGTCGTGGGGGGTGTGCCGGAGGTGGTGAGGACGTGGGCGATCGCTACGGGTGGGGGGCCGGTGGCGGCTTTGAGCACCGGGTGGGGTGGGGCGGGGTGGACGCTCACCTCGACGGTGCCGCCGCAGGTCAGGCCGACGGCGAAAGCCGTGTCGTCGGCGTAGCCGAAGGTCTCGCGGACCGCTACGCCGGTGCGCAGCACCTGCCGGCACAGCTCGTAGACCGCGCCCTCGACGCAGCCGCCCGACACGCCGCCGACGGCCTCGCCGGTCTCGGCGACCGCCATCGCCGCGCCGGGCGGGCGCGGCGCGCTCCCGCCGACGCCGACGACGGTCGCCAGCGCGTACCTGACGCCCCGCCCGCTCCACGCGAGCAGCGTCTCGGCGATCTCCCGCACACCGCCTCCTTCCCGCACCCCTGGCCCGGCGTGCGGAGGGCACGCCGGGCCAGGGGCGTCCGGTCACTTGAGCATCGCGCCGGCGTCGATGGGCAGGGTGACGCCGGTGATGTATCGGCCCTCGTCGGAGGTGAGGAACAGGACCGCGTTGCTGATGTCCACCGCCTCGACCCACGGGATCGGCAGCGCGTTCATCATCTGCGAGATCGGGGCCATGTCCTCGGCCGTCGGGTTCTCCAGGTCGGGCCGGAACATCCGGAACGTCATGTCGTTGATGAGCATCGGCGTGTTGACCTGGGTGGGGTGCACCGAGTTGACCCGGATGCTGTGCTGGGCCAGCTCCACCGCCATGGTCCGCATCAGCCCGACGACGCCGTGCTTGGTGGAGACGTAGTTGCCGATGAACGGGTGCGCCTTGAGGCCGCCGACCGAGCTGGTCAGCACGATCGACCCGCCCCGGCCGCCCTCGATGAGGTGCGGGACCGTGGCGCGCGCGGTGTGCCAGACGCCGGTCAGGTTGACGTCGACCGAGTCCTTCCAGTGGTTCGGGTCCATCTTCTCCACCGCGTCGCCGGAGGCCGCGAGGCCCGCGTTGGCGACGACGATGTCGAGCCTGCCGAACCGTCGGACGCCCTCGGCGGCGGCCTCGGTGAGCGCGTCGAGGTCGCGCACGTCGGCCTCGACCGCGTAGATCCGTCGGCCGGTCTCCTCGACCAGCCTGACCGTCTCCTGAAGGTCCTCGGGCGTGGACATCGGGATGGGCACGCTGTCGATCTGCTTGCAGATGTCGACGGCGATGATGTCGGCGCCCTCCTCGGCGAGCCGCACCGCGTGGCTGCGGCCCTGGCCGCGCGCCGCGCCGGTGATGAACGCGACTTTTCCTGCTACTCGTCCGGCCATCGCTACCTCGTTTCTTGAGCACTTCTCATGGGGGGTGGGTGAGACGCACGTGGTGCCGTCCGGGGCCCGGTCGAGGGCGCGTCGGCCGGGCCCCGGACGGCGGTCGCGGCCCGTGGGAGCGCCCGCTAGCGCGCGCGTCGGCGGCGCAGGAGGGCGATCAGGACGAGGAGCAGGACCGCCGCCCCGAGCGGCGGGGCGAGGTGGCGCAGCAGCCCCGTGGACGGCCGGAGCAGGTCGATCGGGGCCGCCTGGGGCGGCGGCGTGGCAGCGCTCTTGGAAGCAGCCTTGGGAGGTTCCTCAGCGGGTTCCTCGGGCGGCTGCTCGACGGCGCGTGATTCGAGCAGATGGGCTTCGAGGTTGGCGGCGAACTGCCCGATCAGCGACGCCGCCACGTCGGCGAGGGTACTGCGGCCGAATTGTGCGGGTTTGCCGGTGATCGCGAGGTCCGTGTCCACCTGGACGGTCGTGGCCCGTCCGTCGTCGGTGAGCGTGCAGGTGACCGTGGCCTTGGCGGTGCCGCCGCCGCGCGTCTCGCGTCCGCTGGCTTCCAGGACGGCGACCTTGGCGGCCTCGTCAAGGGAGACGAAGGCGACGGTGCCGGTGTAGGTGAGGCCGATCGGGCCGAGCTTGACCTTCACCTTGCCGCCGAACCTGTCGCCGTCGTGGGACGTGAGGGTCGCGCCCGGCACGCACGGCGCGATCCGCTCGATGTCGAGCAGGACGGTCCACGCCTCGGCGGCAGGCACGGGGATGCTGAGGCTGTTCTGGAGTTTCACCGTGCCTCCTGCTCGGTCGACTCGGCGGCCGCGCGGACGGCCTTGAGGATGCCCTGGTAGCCGGTGCAGCGGCACAGGTTCCCCGACAGGGCGTCGCGGATCTCGTCGTCGGTGGGGTCGGGGTTGTCCTTGAGGAACGCGGTCGCGGTGACGACGAAGCCCGGCGTGCAGAAGCCGCACTGGAGGCCGTGGTGTTCGCGGAACGCCTCCTGGACCGGGGACAGGGTCCCGTCCGGTGCGGCGATCCCCTCGACCGTGGTCAGTTCGGCCCCGTCAGCCTGCGCGGCGAACATCAGGCAGGCCCGCACCGCCGCGCCGTCAAGCAGGATCGTGCACGAGCCGCACACGCCGTGCTCGCAGCCCAGATGGGTGCCGGTGAGCCCGCAGTGCTCGCGCAGGAAGTCGGCGAGGGTGAGCCGCGCGGGGACCCGTCCCCTGCGCTCCCTGCCGTTGACCCTGAGCCTGATCTCCACGACGTCAGACATCGCCCGCCTCCTCCACTGCGCGTTTCCAGGCCCGCGCGACCATGACGCCGCCGATGTGCCTGCGGTAGTCGGCGGACGCGTGCAGGTCGGCCGGGACCGACCCGAGCTCCGCCAGGGCCGCCTCGGCGACCTCCTGCGGGGTGCGCTCGGCGGCGGCACGCCCGGTGAGGTCGGCTTCGGCGGCGGTGGCGCGGCGCGCGGTCGGGCCGAGCCCGAACATGCCGATGCCGCACCGCTCGATCAGGCCGTCCGCGTCGAGTTCGACGGCGACGGCCGCGCCCGCGATCGCGAAGTCGCCGCTGCGCCGCGCGAACTCCGCGACGGCGTAGCCGGAGCGCGGCACGCGCTCGGGGAAGGTGACGCCGGTGAGCAGCTCGTCCTCTTCCAGGAGCGTGGTCCACATGCCGGTGAAGAAAGCCGACGCGGGCAGCGTGCGGCTCCCGCGCGGCGACAGCGTCTCAAGCTCGGCGTCGAGGGCGAGCGCGACCGCCGGGTACTCGGCGGCCGCGTCGGCGTGCGCGATCGAGCCGCCGAGCGTGCCACGGTTGCGGATCTGGAAGTGCCCGATCAGCGGGGTCGCTCTAGTCAGCAGCGGCACATACCGGGCAACCGTCGCGGACCTGCCGATCTCGGCCTGGGTGGTCGCCGCGCCGATCCAGACGCGTCCGTCACGCCGCTCGATCCCGCGCACTCCGGCGACGCGGCGCAGGTCGACGAGGTGGCCGAAGACCGCGAGGCGCAGCGCGAGCATCGGCACGAGGCTCTGCCCGCCCGCGATCAGCTTCGCCTCGTCGCCGAGGTCGGCGAGCAGCGCGACGGCCTCGGCGGCGGTCTCGGGCGCGTGGTAGAACAGCGGCGGCGGCTTCATCCCGGCACCGCCCCACGGCGGCGGCGGTCGTGCATCATGCTTCTCCTGTCGTCGGGGCTGACGCGCGCCGGATCGCGGTGAACAGCGACTCGGGCGTGAGCGGCAGGCTGGTGATCTTGACGCCGAGCGGGGCGAGCGCGTCGGCGACGGCGTTGACGACGGCCGGCGGCGCGCCGATCGCGCCGCCCTCGCCGACGCCCTTGTAACCGCCGGGCCCGGGTCCGGGCGTCTCGACGTGCCCGTACTCGATGACCGGCACGTCGGTGCTGGTGGGCAGCAGGTAGTCCATGAACGTCGTGGTGACGGGGTTGCCGTCCTCGTCGTAGGCGAGGTGTTCCAGCAGCGCGCCGCCGATCCCCTGGACGGTCCCGCCCGCGATCTGGCCCTCCACCACCGTCGGGTTGATCATCGGCCCGCAGTCCTCGCTGACGATGTGGCGCAGCAGCCGCACCGCGCCGGTCTCCACGTCGACCTCGCAGGTGCACAGGTGTGTGGCGTTGGCCCAGATGACGGGCGCCTCCGCGCGGTGTCTGCCGCTCGCCTCAAGGCCGGGCGGGACGCCGGGCGGCAGCGTCTCTGGCTGGAAGTAGGCGATCTGGGCGATCTCGGCGAGGCCGATCTCGCGGTCGCGCTTGCCGCGCACCCCGGCCCTCCCGCGCACGACCTCGATGTCGCCGGGCGACGCCTCAAGCCGGT
This sequence comes from Actinocorallia sp. A-T 12471, assembly GCF_033875155.1. Lineage (NCBI taxonomy): Bacteria > Bacillati > Actinomycetota > Actinomycetes > Streptosporangiales > Thermomonosporaceae > Actinocorallia > Actinocorallia sp. A-T 12471. The sequence goes on from NZ_JAWZTE010000020.1 coordinate 66,876, forward strand.
GCGCTGCGATCTGGGCGATCCGCTCGCGCAGGATCGAGGCGGTGGCCTCGACGGCCCCCGCCGTCATCGAGCCCGACCGGCTGCCGCCCGTGCCGCCGCCGAAGGGGGTGATCGCGGTGTCGCCCTGGATGGTGTTGACGTCTTCGATGTCGACGCCGAGCGCGTCGGCGGTGAGCTGGACGACGGTCGTCTCGATGCTGTTGCCGGTCGAGCCGCCGCTGACGTACACGTTGACCTTGCCGGACGGCTCGATCCTGATCGTCGCGCCCTCGGTGGAGTGCAGCCCGAGGTTGTCGGTGGTCGGCTCGACATACGTGCAGGTGCCGACGCCCAGGTAGCGGCCCTCTTCGCGGGCCTTGGCCTGTTCGGCGCGGAAGGCGTCGTAGTCGAGCATCTCCAGCGCCTGCTCGAACGTCTCGAGCGGCGTGACGTCGCTGTAGGGCATGCCGTTGTGGTTGGTGTAGGGCAGGTCCTCGCGGCGCAGCAGGTTCTTGCGGCGGATCTCGGCGGGGTCGACGCCCATGCCGCGCGCGGCGATGTCGAGCAGCACCTCGCGGGCGACCGACTCGAACTGCCACGGCCCCCGGTAGGCGGTGCGGCCGACGGTGTTGGAGAACATCGCCCGGGTCGCGAACGTGCCCTGCGGGACCCGGTACGGGCCGGGGAACAGGATGCCGACCACCGCGCACGTGTTCATCGGGTACGGGATCGGATAGGCCCCGACGTCCTGCACGAAGTCGATCGCGGTCGCGAGCATCGTGCCGTCGGCGTCGAACGCGACACGGACGTCGGCCTGGTCGTGCCTCGCCTGCCCGGCCGCGAGCAGGTTCTCCCTGCGGTCCTCGATCCACTTCAGCGGTCCCGGCGTGCGCAGCGCGGCGAGCAGCACGACCATGTCCTCACGCTGCGGGAGGACCTTCTGGCCGAACCCGCCGCCGGTGTCGCGCATGACGACCCGGACGCGGTGCTCGTCGAGGCCGAGCAGCCGCGCCGCGAACAGGCGCAGCTCGTGCGGGGACTGGGTGGCCGCCCAGATCGTCAGCTCGCCGGTCGCGGGCTCCCACTCGGCGACGAGGCCGCGCGTCTCGATCGGGACCGCCGCGTAAGCCTGCTGGGAGATGGTCTCGCGGAAGGTGTAGGCGGCTTCCTCGAAGACCGGGAAGGACTCCACGGGCAGGCCCGCGAGTTCGACCGCGACGTTGTCCGGGTAGGCGGCGTGGACGCGCTCCGCCGACTCCCGCGCGGTCCGGTAGTCCACGACGGGCGGCAGCGGCTCGTAGTCCACGATGACGAGGTCCACGGCGTCCTCCGCGAGGTACCTGTCGTCGGCGACGACGAGGGCGACGGGGTCGCCCACGAACCGCACCTCGTCCTCGGCGAGCGGCGGCCGGGGCACGTCCTCGACCTGGCCGATGAGCGTGTACCACGCCTCGCGTACTGCCGGGTTGAGGTCGGCCGCGGTGTAGACCGCGTGGACGCCGTCGAGGGCGAGGGCCTCGCTGGCGTCGATGGCCTCGATCCGCGCCCTGGCGAGCGGGCTGCGCACGAAGCAGGCGTGCAGCTGGCCGGGCCGGGTGACGTCGTCGACGAAGGTGCCGTGGCCGGTGAGGAGCCTGCGGTCCTCGACGCGGCGGACGCGGGTGCCCGCGTACCGGCTTCCGGCCGTGGGCGCGGCGGGGCCGTCGGGAGTCCGTGGTTCTTCGGTGAGCCGGGTACCGCTGTCGCTCACTCAGGGCCTCCTTCGACCGGGTGCGCGGGGGGTGTCGCCCCGGATGCTGAGCATGCGCCCAACATCCGCTGAGCACATGCTTAGCATTCGCCGGAAAGGGCGTCAAGGTCGGCTCGGAGCACGCTCTTGCAAACGCGAAAAGCCTGGTGGCGACAGGCTTTGCGGCGACGAGAGGGTCCTGGCGCGCGAAAGCGCCGCCGCGCGTTCAGGCACCGTGCGCGGCGGTCGCTTGGCGGCTCGGACCTACCTCAGAAGACCTCCCCGAGGTCACTTCGGACGAGCGCGGCCATGCTGTGCTCGGCGAACGCGGCGATCGTCATCGCGGGGCCGCACGCGCCCGTGGAGCCGGGGACGCGCGAGCCGTCGAGCACGTACAGGCCGCGGTGGCCGAGGACGCGGCCGTGCGCGTCCACCGCCTCGCCGACGGGCACGCCGCCGAGCGGGTGCCAGGTCGCGGGCTCCACGGGCGCGGTCTCCACGACCATGCCGCCGCCGGTGTCGGCGAACGCGTCCATCCGCTCGGCGATGAGCTTGGCGACGTCGGCGTCGGCCGACCTCGGCCAGGTCAGGATGGCGTCGTCGGCATCGGCGTCGTACTCCCAGCGGCCCTCGGGCCGGACGATGCCGCATCCGGCGAGCGCCATCATCCGGGCCGGGCTGGGCGGCAGGATCGGCGAGCCCGCGTGGACGACGGTGTAGGGCAGCGGGCTTCCCGGGTCGCGGCCGCCGACGCATGAGGGGCCGCCCTGGGGGCGACCCGGGTCGTCGTCCATCTGGACCCAGGCGTAGGCGCGGTTGCCGTTGTTGCCCCAGCCCGTGCCGACGGCGTCGGGGAGGTCGGGCACGAGGCCCTTGGCGCGCGCCTTCACCAGCAGCCGGGTCGTGCCGGGCGACCCGGCGGCGAGGAAGACCGCGTCGGCGGTGATGGTCTTGTGCTCTTGGACCTCGCCGTCGGTGTCGAGGCGGTCGACGCGCAGCAGCCAGCGGCCGCGCGGATCGAGGGCGAGGTCGCGCACGAGGTGCAGGCTCGCGACGGCGACGCGGCCGGTCGCCTCGGCGGCGGCCAGGTAGGTGGCGTCGACCGAGTGCTTGCCGCCGTTGTTCACCCCGTAGGCGAGGTCGCCGGTGGTGTAGGTGGGCGCGTATCTGCCGTCGAGTTCGCCGCGCACGTAGTCCCAGTCGACGGGTACTGGAAGCCGGAATGTCTCGAGTCCTGCCTTTTCTGCGGCGTCGAGGAACAGCCGGGACGAGCGATAGGGCTCGGCGGCCAGGACGTCGTCGGGGATGGTGGCGAGGCGCAGCATCCGCGCGACCGTCGGGTACGCCCAGGCGTCGAGTTCGCCGTACAGGTCGGCGAGCGCCGGGAGGGACAGGGCGAAGTGGTCTTCCGGCGGCTGGAGCACCATCCCGTGGGAGACGAGCGAGCCGCCGCCGACCCCGGCCGCGCAGTTGACCGTCGTCCCCCGCGCCCGCAGCGTCTCCACGAGGCCGGTGTAGGGCTGCCAGGTGGTGAACACGCCGGGGGTCGTGCTGCGGTCGGTCAGCCAGCCCGCGCGCCGGTCGAGCCCGTCCACGCGCGGGAACGTCGTCGCGTCCGGCCCGGTCGGCCAGCGCACCCCGCGCTCAAGGACAAGGGTGTCGACGCCCGCCTCGGCGAGCCGCAGCGCGGCGACCCCACCCCCGAACCCCGTCCCGACGACGACGGCCCGCGCATGATGCTCACTGACCTCGGGCCCACCACCCCGACCGGAAACGCGGACCTGCGAAGCCCCGACCCCACCGGACGACCCGCGTTCCTTGCCGCCCTTCGAGCCGGGGACACGGACTCCGGAAGACCCGGCACCGCGCTCCCTACCGCCCTTCGGGCCGGGGACGCGGCCTTCCGAAGACCCGGCTCCACCGGGCAACCCGCGGGGGACACGGACGCCCAAAGACCCGGACCCGCGTTTCCTGCCGCGCTTCGGGGCGGGGACGTGGGCTTGCGAAGATGCGGCTTCGGGGGGTGACCCGCGTTGCTTGCCGTGCTTCGGGGCGGGGACGTGGGGGTGCGCGGGCGCTGTCGCGCCGGGCGTGCCGTCGTCGGGCCCTGGCGCGGGGGTCGGGGACGGCGGGGTGTTCGGCACGGCGGCTCCAAGGCTCGGGTGGTGCCGCGGCGGGGCCGCGGTGCGGGAGCAGCAGGGGAGCCCGCGGGAGCCGACGGCGAAGTGACGCTCCGCGAAATCCCTGTTCCGCGATCAACATAAAGGCGCACACGCCGAACGACAAGACCCTTATGCGAATCAGAGAACATCATTTCCGCGTGGGTGTGCGCTACCTACCGTGATACTCCGTGCCGTTGTCCCACCAGACGGGCTCGAGACCCGAGTCGCGCACGAGCGCGACGGCGTCGTCACGCCGCCGCGCCGGGACCGCGAGGACGACTCCCCCGGTGCGCGGCGCGCCGCGCGCGAGCGCCGCGCCGAGCCGTTCCACGGGTTGCAGGTGCAGGCCCCGCGCGCCGAGCACGGGATAGGTGTCGGCGACGGCGACGAGCGTCCCCGCGGGGCCGCGCAGCGTGCCCCACAGGCCGGCGAAGTGGCCCACCCGCCAGTCCGGGGGCGGTCCGTGCGCGGCGTCGCCGTCGGCGAGGTAGGCGTCGAGCAGCCCGGGCGCGGGCCGCGAGCCCCACAGCTCCCCGGTGTCGGGGTTGGCGACGGGCACCGCGGCGAGATCCCGCGCGGCGAGCCCGTCAAGCAGGGCGAGCAGCCCTTCGCCGGTCCACTGGCCGGTGGCCGGGACCGCCGCGACCGCACCCGAGGAAAGCAGCTCGATCGCCGCGCCGACCCCGGACGCCGACGTGCCCGCGCCGTCCGGGCTCCCGGCGCGCGCGACCCCGGCCCAGGCGTCGGTGTGCGGCGGCTCCCCCGGCGGCCGGGCGGCGGCGAGGTCGCCCGGCCAGATCGCCGTCCCGGCCGCCGCAGCGAACTCAGCGATCCCCGGAAGGCCCTCGGTGCCGAGCAGTGCGGCGACAGCGAGGCGGGCCCAGAACGGCCCGCACATCTGGTCAGGCTGCGGCAGCGCGCGCCGGTGCGCGGCGAGCAGCGCCGCCGCGCCCGGCAACCTGACGACGCGTTCGAGCCGCGCCGGGCCGACCATCCTCAGTACCGCCAGAGGTGCGCGGCGAGCACCTCGTCGAGCTCCTTGCCCTCCGCCCACGCCCGGTCGGCCTCACGGACCGCGGCGAACGCGCCGAGCAGGTCGGCGCCCAGGGCCTCGCGCAGCGTCTCGCTGCCGACGAGCGCGGCCTGCCGCTCCTCGGGCGTCGTCGGCAGAAGGCGGATGCCCTCCTTCTCCCGCTCCTCCTCGGTCCACGCGCCGGGGTTCTCCTGGACGGGGGCGGGCGGGGTGAGGCCGTCGGCGATCCCCGCGAGGCCCGCGGCGATGACGGCGGCGAGCGCGAGGTAGGGGTTCGCCGAGGCGTCGGACGGCTTCAGCTCGACGTTCGCGTGCGCCGCGCCGAGCAGGCCCGTCGCGGGCACGAACCGCAACGCCGCCTCCCGGTTCTCCACGCCCCAGAACGCGTAGGCGCTGGAGAAGTACCCGGGCCGCAGCCTGTGCAGCGACGGGATGCTCGGCGCGGTGATCGCGGTGACCGCAGGAAGGTCGCGCAGGATGCCCGCGAGATAGGCCGCGCCCTCCGGGGTCAGGCCGTGCGGGCCGTCGCCGCCGGACAGCAGGTTGACGCCGTCGCGGGAGACCGAGGTGTGCAGGTGCCAGCCGTTGCCGACGCCCGCGGCGGAGACCAGGGGTGAGAAGCTCGCGCGCAGCCCGTGCGCGCGGGCGGCGGCGTGGATGGTCTGCCTGGCCAGCAGCTGCCGGTCGGCGGCGGTCACCGGGTCGGCCGCGGCGAGGCTCAGCTCGAACTGGGCTGGCCCGTACTCGGCGTGCAGCTGGCCGATCTCGACGCCGTTGTCGCGCAGGTCGCGCAGCAGGCGGGCGGCGAACCCGTCGACCTCCAGGAGCGCGCGCGGACCGTAGGCGGGCCCTTCGAGGGCGAGCGCCGTGCCGCCGTCGCCGCGCGGCTCGGCGAGGCTGAGGTGGAACTCGAGCTCGTAGCCCGCGCGGAACGCCAGGCCGCGCTCGGCCGCCCGCGCGACCTGCCGTTCCAGCGCCGAGCGCTGGTCGTAGGGCCACGGGGAGCCGTCGGCGGCGATCTGGCGGCCTGGCGCCCACGCGAACTCGGGCTGCCCGGCGAGCCTGACGATCCTGTCCACGACCGGGACCAGCCGGACATCGCCCGACGGGGTGCTCAACCCCGCGTGCCCGAAGGTGATGCCGTCGTGGGTGTCGAACACCGCGAACAGCGTGGTCACCCCGACGCCGCGCTCGGCGGCCGCCTCGAGCTGCTCGATCGGGACGGTGCGGGAACGGGTGATGCCGTTGTTGTCGGCCCACGCGACGGTGAGCCCGACGACGCCCTGCCTGGCGAGCACCGCGGCCTTCTCGCGCGTCTTGTCGGCGGTGATGTCCTGTGCCATGAATCGCCCCTCGATAACAACTGCGCAAAAGTCGGAAACAGCGCCGACATACGCGTTCACCTGCGGATATATGAGCGAGATCCGCAGTTCCACGACCGCGTACGGGCGATGGCGCGTGAGCGTATCAGCCGCGCACGGCGACGACCATGCCAA
>NZ_JAWZTE010000021.1:0-67443 GCF_033875155.1 Actinocorallia sp. A-T 12471
CGAGGATAACCTCGGGGCCTTTCTGCATTTCCGGGGATTCCACCTCAGCCGGGGCCACGGCCGTCGAGCGGAAAACTATAGAGTGATTGGGCGCGTCGCCGTCTGGACCGGAGGACTTGTGAGCCGCCAGGCGAGCAAGTCCGGAGGGAAGACGGCGACTTCCCGGCGCCCAATCACCGCCGCGCCGGAGGCGCGGCAAAGGAAAGCTATGAATGTTGTGGTGTTGGGGAGTGCTACGCCGTATCCGGGGGTCGGGAATCCGTGCTCGGGGTATTTGGTGCGGGGTGGTGGGGTGCGGGTGTGGGTGGATGCGGGGACGGGGACGTTGGGGGCGTTGCTCGGGCATGTGGGGCTTGGGGAACTGGATGCGGTCTGGGTTTCGCATCTGCATGCTGATCACTGTGCGGATCTGCTGACGGCCTACTACGGGCTGCTGTACGCCGATGTCCGGCGGGATGAGCCGTTGCCGCTGTATGGGCCTGTGGGGATCGCTGACCGGCTCGCGGGGTTTCTGACGAACGGGGCTGTGCGGAGTCCCGTGGAGTCGGCGTTCGCCGTCACGGAGCTTCGGGATGGGCTCGTCGCGGAGGTGGGCGGGCTGACCCTGACGAGCGGGGCCGTCTCGCACGGTATGGAGGCGTTCGCGCTGCGGGTGGAGGGGGAGGGGCGGTCGCTGGTCTACTCGGGGGACTCCGCGCCGTGCGCTGCGCTGACGGGGTTCGCCCAGGGGTGCGACGTGCTGCTGTGTGAGGCGGACAGTGACGTTCCGCCGCCCGAGGGGGAGGTCGCGGTGCACCACACGCCGGAGGAGGCGGGTGAGACGGCTCACGCCGCGGGCGCGGGGCGGCTTGTGGTGACGCACGTGGGGCGTGCCATCGCGCCGGACGCCGCGGTCGAGCGTGCCGCGCGGCGGTTCGGCGGGCCCGTGGAATATGCCGCGCCGGGACTGGTTTTCGAGGTTTAGGCCGGTTTTGCCGTGTGCGGTGGGCGATACCGTCGTCGGTCGGTTATTCGGGGGCGAAGACGGGAGGCAGGAGAATAGGAGAATAAAAGAGGATTTGGCGGGGTCGAAAAAAGCCGGGAAAAGTGGCTTCTTGGCCGGGTCTTCGGCTTGGGTTTGCCTTCGCGGGGGTTTCGGGGTGCGGCGTTCGGCGTCTGGGGCGTGTCGTGTTCCGTCTACCATGTAGTGGTGAAGGAAGAGGATGGTCGCGGCGACAACCGCGAGGGACGTCAGGGTCAGGGTGCGAACGGCGACCGCAAGGGCGGTCAGTCCGGTCGCAAGCCGGGCGCTTCTCGTAAGACGCCGAAGCCGGGCGGCAAGGCCGGCGCGCCGCGGCAGGGTAAGGGCGGGCCCGGACAGGGCCGGGGCGGCAAGCCGCCCGCGGGACGGCAGTTCGGCGAGCGTGAGGGCGGCTTCCGCCGCGACGACAGGGGTCAGGGAGCGCGCGGAGGGTTCCAGCGCGACGGCGAACGGCGTGATGAGGGCAAGGGCGGCTTCCGGCGTGACGACCGTCCGCGCGGCGGTTTCCGCCGTGACGACGACCGCCAGGGCGGGCAGCGCGAGGGCGGCTTCCGCAGGGACGACCGTCCGCAGGGCGGGTTCCGCAAGGACGACCGCGGCGAGCGCCGCGAGTTCCGTCCCCGTGACGACCGTCCGGGCGGCGGCCGGCCCCAGGGCGGGTTCCGTAAGGACGACCGCCAGGGCGGCGGATTCCGTGGACAGGGCGGCGGGTTCCGTCGCGACGACGAGCGCGGCCCGCGCGATGGTGAGCGCCGCGAGTTCCGTCCGCGTGAGGACCGTCCGCAGGGCGGGTTCCGGAGGGACGACCGTCCGCAGGGCGGCGGCCGACGGGACGACCGGGGCGGCCAGGGCGGCTTCCGCAAGGATGACCGCGGTGAGCGGCGCGAGTTCCGTCCGCGCGATGACCGTCCGGGTGGCGGTCGACGTGACGACCGTCCGCAGGGCGGGTTCCGGCGCGACGATCGCGGCGGCCAGGGCGGCTTCCGCAGGGACGCTCGCGGCGAGCGCCGTGACGACCGTCCCCAGGGCGGGTTCCGCAAGGACGACCGTGGTGAGCGCCGCGACTCGCAGGGCGGTGGGTTCCGTAAGGACGACCGCCAGGGTGGCGGGTTCCGGCGTGATGACGAGCGTGGTCCGCGTGATGGTGAGCGGCGTGAGTTCCGTCCGCGCGACGACCGTCCGCAGGGCGGTGGCTTCCGGCCTCGCGATGACAGGCCGCAGGGGGGTTTCCGCAGGGACGACCGTCCGCAGGGCGGCGGGTTCCGGCGCGATGATCGTCCGCAAGGTGGCGGGTTCCGCAGGGACGACCGGCCGGGCGGGTTCCGTAAGGATGACCGCCAAGGCGGTGGGTTCCGGCGTGATGACGAGCGTGGTCCGCGTGATGGTGAGCGGCGTGAGTTCCGTCCGCGCGAGGACCGTCCGCAGGGCGGGTTCCGGAGGGATGACCGTCCGCAGGGCGGCGGCCGACGGGATGACCGGGGCGGCCAGGGCGGGTTCCGTAAGGACGACCGCCAGGGCGGCGGGTTCCGTCGCGGTGACGAGCGTGGTTCGCGTGATGGTGAGCGGCGCGAGTTCCGTCCGCGTGAGGACCGGCCCGGTGGGCGCGGCGGAGGGTTCCGTCGAGATGACCGGCCGCAGGGCGGGTACCGCGACGGCGGCAAGGACGAGCGGCGTCCCTACAGCGGCAAAGACGGGCGGCGCGGCGGGCCGAGGCCCGAGGGGGACCGGAGCCCGGAGGAGCGGTTCGGCGAGCGCCGCGAGGAGCGGCTGGCGCGCGGCGGCTACGGCGCGCGCGAGGACCGCGACCCGACCCGCACCTCCTACGACGACCCGGTGATCCCCGAGGAGATCACCGGCGACGAACTCGACGACCTCGCCCGCGAAGAGCTGCGCACCCTGCCGAAGGACCTGGCGAAGCTCGTCGCGCGGCACCTGGTCGCGGCCGGGACCCTCGTTGACGAGGACCCGGAGACCGCCTACCGGCACGCGAAGACCGCGCGTCGGCTGGCCAGCCGGGTCGGCGTGGTCCGCGAGGCGTGCGGCCTCGCCGCCTACCACGCGGGCGAGTGGTCCGAGGCGCTGTCGGAGCTGCGTGCGGCACGTCGGCTGCCGGGCCGCGAGGACCTGTACCTGCCGATCCTCGCCGACTGCGAGCGCGGCCTCGGCCGTCCCGCGCGGGCGCTGGAGATCGCCAGGTCGAAGGAGGCCGGGTCGCTGCCGCGCGAGGAGCGGATCGAGCTGCACATCGTCGAGTCCGGCGCGCGCCGCGACCTCGGCGAGCTCGACGCCGCCGTCGTCGCGCTGCAGATCCCCGAGCTGAAGGACCGCAGGCTGCGGCCGTGGTCGGCGCGGCTCTTCTACGCCTACGCCGACGCGCTCGTCGCGGCGGACCGGCCGGAGGAGGCCAAGGACTGGTTCCTGCGCGCCGCCGCCTCCGACCGCGACGAGGAGACCGACGCCGCCGAGCGCTACGCCGAACTCGACGGCCTGCACATCATCGACACCGGCGAAACCGAGGAGCCCGTCGCTACCTCCGACGGCTCACCCCTCACCCTTGCCTTCCAGGCCCCGCCCACCTCCTCCACCCGCACCGACGAGTCCGACGTCGACGAGTCCGACGAAGACCTGACCGACCTCGACGACGAAGATGACGACGACTTCGGCGACGAGGACGACGACTTCGAAGACGACGAGGACGACGAGGACTCGGACCTTGACGACGAGTTCGAGGACGAGGACGAGGACGACGAAGCGGACGAAGCCCCAGAAACCTCCGCCGAGTCCGCTGCCGACGAGACCGAGACCGAGACCGAGACCGAGGCCGAGGACGAGGACGACGAGGAGACCCCCGAGCCCCAGGAGGCCCCCGAGCCTTCGGACCGCGCCGAGGACTCCTCCGAGGCCGCCACCAGCGCCGCGGACAAGGCAGCCGAGCCCGTCGACAACGGCGAAGCCGCCAAGTCCCCCGACCCCAACGACGCCTAGGCATCCAACGCCAAACCCCAAACGCCTCCAACCGAGGCCAAGGCAACGGCAAACAGCTGAGGACCCGGCCGGAACCCCCGACCAGCGACCACACATGCAAGGCCCGGCGCACCCACGCCGGGCCTTCGCCTTTCCACCCGACACCCGCCCGTGCCCACGCGGAGCCCAAGAAACGGAACGCACATCCGGCGTCGCCAGCGGTAAGGCCCCACAACCTATGCGGCCCGGCACACCCCCGCGGGCCCTTCGCCTTCCACCGGGCGCTCACCCTGTCCGTGCGAGGAGCCCAAGGAGCCGAAGGCATGTCGGGCATCGCCGGTGGTGAGGCCCCGCGACCTGTGCACCCCGGCGCACCTGCCCGGGGCCTTCGCCTTTCCACCCGCCGCTCGCCCCGTTCGCGCGGAGGCCAAGGGGCGGAAGGCATGTCCGGCGTCGCCGGTAGCGACGCACGACCTGTGACCTGTGCAGCCCGGCGCACCTGCGCCGGGCCTTCGCGTTCCCCCGGGCGCTCGCCCCGTCCGTGCGGAGAAGCCAAGCCGCGAAAGGCGGGCCCAGCGTCTCCGGTATCGAAGACGCATGACCTGCGCGCCAGGCTTTCACGTCTCCGCCGATGCTCGACCAATGTCGCGCGGCAGACGACGGCCCAAGCCAGGCATCCAGGACATGGCGGCTCGACCCGTCCGCGCGAGGAGGCCGACCGTACGCCCACGTCAGGGACCGCGCACTTAGGGCCTCGACCCGTGCGCGCGCGACGGGCGACTGTACGCACGTGCTGGAGAGTACGTTTGCGCGGCTCAGCCCGTGCGCGCGGCGGGTCGCCGTACGCACGCGTCGGGGAGTGCGCTTAGGGCCTCGGCCCGTGCGCGCGTGGCGGGCGAGTGTATGCCGTGTCGGGGGGTGCGCTTGCGGGGGCTTGGTCCGTGCTCGTGAGGAGGGCGATCGTATGGCCGCGTCGGGGAGTGCGCTTCGGGTATCGGCCCGTGCGGGTGTGGTGGGCGGCTGGGCGTCGCGTTGGGGAGTGGGCTTGCGGGGGCCGACCCGGGGTGCGGAAAGTCGAGCGCCGTGCTCGGGAGTGGCTCGACCCGTGCCCGCGAAGAGGGCTTTCGTACGCTCGCGTTGGGGGGTACGCCTACGGCCCGTGCGCGCGCGGCGGGCGACTGTACGGCCGCGTCGGGGAGTGCGCTTGGGGGGCTTGGGCGTGTGCGCGCGGGGGGTGGTCGTGCGTCCGTGTTGGGGGCGCTTGGGGGGTGGCTTGTGGGGTGGGGGTGGTTGAGGGGGTGTGGGGGTGGGGTTGACGGGGGTGGGTGTTGGGGGGATATTCACGGGGGTGTTGTGGTTTGGGGGTGGGGGGCGATGGTCTGGTTTGTGGTGGTTACTTCGAGGAGTGGAGGAATGTGATGGTGGGTTGGATGGGGCGGCGCGGGTTTTTGCGCGGGGCCGTGGTGGGGGGTGGCGCCGTCGCGTTCAGTGGGGCGTTGTGGCAGGGGGCGGCGCGGGCCGCTGGGCCGGCGCAGCCGGGGGTGGGGCCGTATGGGGCGTTGAAGGCCGCGGACGTCAATGGGCTGCGGCTGCCTGAGGGGTTCACGAGTCGGGTCGTGGCTCGGTCGATGCAGGCGGTCTCCGGGACGGGGTATGTGTGGCACGCTGCGCCGGACGGTGGGGCTTGCTTCCCTGACGGGGACGGCTGGATTTATGTCAGCAACTCGGAGGTGCCGCTTGTGGGCGGGGCGTCGGCTGTGCGGTTCGCGGCCGACGGAAGCATCTCCGACGCCTACCGCATCCTCAATCTGACGCAGATCAACTGCGCGGGGGGTGCGACGCCTTGGGGAACTTGGCTGTCGTGCGAGGAGTACGACTTCGGACTCGTGTACGAGACGGATCCGAAGGGCGTCGCCAAGGCCAAGGCGCATCCGGCGATGGGAAGGTTCAAGCACGAGGCCGCCGCGTGCGACCCCGACCGTAAGGTCGTGTACCTGACGGAGGACCAGGGAGACGGCTGCTTCTACCGGTTCAAGCCGCAGACGTGGGGCGACCTGTCGAAGGGAACCCTCGAAGTCCTGACGGGTTCGGGCCCCGGCCCCGTCGGCTGGAAGAAGGTGCCGAACCCGGAGCTGTGGCTGAAGCCGACGCGTGAGCAGGTCGCCGAGGCAATGCACTTCAAGGGCGGTGAAGGCTGCTACTACGCACGCGGCGTCTGTTACTTCACGACCAAGGGCGACAACCGGGTGTGGGCCTACGACGCCGAGCGGTCGGTGCTGGAGATCGCCTATGACGACGACCTCGTCACGTCCGGGACGGCTCCGCTCACAGGGGTCGACAACATCACGGGCTCCGAGGGCGGCGACCTGTACGTCGCCGAAGACGGCGGCGACATGCAGATCAACGTGATCACCCCGGAGGGGGTGGTCGCGCCGTTCCTGCAGATCGAGGGGCATGCCGCCTCGGAGGTCACCGGCCCGGCGTTCTCCCCGGACGGCTCGCGCCTGTACTTCTCGTCTCAGCGCGGCTCCACCGGGGTCATCCTCGGCACGTCGGGGGTGACCTACGAGGTGACCGGCCCGTTCAGGAGCTGAGGGAGTGCATGATGCCCGCGACGTTGGAGCGGGCGTCGTTGAGGACTGCGTGCTTCTCGCGCAGGGCGGGGTCGTCGAGCGCCTTGTAACGCCCGGCCGTACGTTCGACGACCATGGCGACGGCGTGGTCGAGGTCGAGGTCGGCGTCCTTGGCCTGCTGGACGGCCTCGACCCACACCCTCAGCTCTTCCTCGGATCTGTCGAGCGTAAGCGGGACGTCGGTGACGGGTCCGTAGTGCGCGAACAGCAGCCGGGTCGGTTGGAGGGCGCGGAAGCGGTCCAAAGAGCCGAGGGCGGTGTCGAGGTCGAAGTCCGGGGGCGGGGTGGCGGGCCGTATCTCGGCGGTCTCGGGGATGTAGATGCCCGCGGCGTCTCCGACGTACAGGTCGCCGGTGAGGGAGTCGAGCAGGCCGACGTGGTGTTTGGCGTGGCCTGGGGAGTAGTGGCTCTCCAGCCGGCGTCCGCCGCCGAGGTCGATGACGCCGGTCTCGTCGACGGCCCTGATGCGGGACGCCTCGGTGGGCTTGAGGCCGCCGAACAGGACGTCGAAGGCGTCGCCGAAGACCATGCGGGCGCTGCGCACGAGCCGTTCGGGTGAGGCGAGGTGCCTTGCGCCCTTCTCGTGCACGACGACCTCGGCCTGCGGGTACATCTCGGCGATGTCGCCGACGCCGCCCGCGTGGTCGAGGTGGATGTGGGTGACGACCACGGAGGCGAGGTCGTCGGCGGCGACGCCGAGGGCGTCGAGCGCGTCGCGGACGATCGGGGCGGAGCCCGCGGTGCCGGGTTCGATGAGGCAGGGCCGGTCGCCGAGGATCAGGTAGCCGGCGGTGATCCCGGTGTGCCCTGCCATCTGGGTGTCGATCTCGTAGACGTCGTTCCCGAGCGGGGTGATCAGGTTGGCCATGGCCCAACCTAACCCGACGCGCTCATGATCTACAATGTAAAGGCGTCGTCCCGCGGATCCAGCAGCCGCATGACGAGTCCGGTGCGCGGCTTCGGCCCGAACGAGGTCGACTTGCGCGGCACCCGCTCGCCCCCGGCGGCGAGGGCCATCACCGCGGGCACGGTGAGCGGCTTGAGTATCACCGCGACGCCCCCGGTCCGCTCGGCCCTGGCGACGGCGTGGGCGGCGTCGTCGTGGACGACCTGGACGGTGTGCTCGTCGGGGTCGATCTTCCACAGGTCGCCGATGAGCAGGCCGTCGAGGACCGCGGTGTTGAGCGCCTTCCAGCGCGCTGAGCGGCCGGGCGGTAGCGCGGCCTCGAGCCTGACGGGGTCGGGGTCGGTGAGCAGCCAGAACCCGCCGCCGCCGGCCAGCAGGAAGCCGTCAGAAGCCCTGTCCAGCTCCGCGAAGGCCCGTTCGGCATCAGTGCCGAGGTCGCGCACGGTGAAGGCCGCACGGGCCGCCTCAGCGGCTTGCAGCGGGTCGAGGCCCGGCAGGACCCGGTGGATCGCGCCGAGCTTCGGTGGGTAGCGCAGGGAGTCCACCAGCAGGGCGAGGCCGAAGTCCCACGGCCCGTGCCCTTCCTGACGCGCCTGGTACGCGCGATAGGCGGCGTAGCGGTGGTGGCCGTCGGCGATGAGCGCGCGGCGGTGCCGCAGGTCGGCGGCGACCCGGGTGGTCTCCTCGAGGCGCCAGAGCCGGTACCGGGTCCCGGCGGGGGAGACGATCTCCAGGACGGGCGCCCTGGTGTCGGCGGTCTCGTCGACGACCTCGCTGGCCGGTCCGCCGCCCTCGTAGGTGAGGAAGATCGGCTCAAGGTGGGCGTGGGTGGCCTCGATGAGGGCGAGCCTGTCGTTGACGGGTCCGGGATAGACGTCCTCGTGCGGCAGGATCACGCCCTCGGACTCGTCGCGGAGGCCGACCGCGCCGATGAGGCCGCGTTGCAGGCCGCCTTCGCCGTCGCGTTCGTAGACGTACACGGCGGGCGAGGGGTCGACGGCCAGGATGCCCGAGGAAAGCCACTGTCTGAGGAGGCGGTTCGCGCCCGCGTAGTCACCGTCGGGAAGCGTGATCCGCACGATGTTGTGGGAGTCGGCGGCCCTGAGCCTGGCGAGGTCGTCCTCGTCGATGAGGTCGTACGGTGGACAGGTGACGGCCGCAAGGCTCC
This sequence comes from Actinocorallia sp. A-T 12471, assembly GCF_033875155.1. Classification (NCBI taxonomy): domain Bacteria; kingdom Bacillati; phylum Actinomycetota; class Actinomycetes; order Streptosporangiales; family Thermomonosporaceae; genus Actinocorallia; species Actinocorallia sp. A-T 12471. The sequence goes on from NZ_JAWZTE010000021.1 coordinate 8,694, forward strand.
CGCCCTCGGGCGGGGTGTACCGCACACCGTGGATCGGGGCCAGGACAAGGCCCTGATGAAGGTCGAATCCGTCCATGCTGGGGCATGGTACGGAGGGACGCGTATCGGAGGTGCACACGTTGGTTCAAAGTTCGGGAGAGTCCGCAGATTCCCGTCAGTCTCCTGAGGGCTCTGGGGAGGACGTTTATGACCTTTACTCACGTGGTCTGAAGCTGCTGGCTTCGGGCAGTCCCGCCGCCGCCGTGCTGCCGCTGTCGCGCGCGGCCGAGGCCGAGCCGCACTCTCCGAGCATCCGGGAGGCGCTGGGGCGCGCGCTGTTCGGGGCGCGGCACTACGCGGAGGCCGCCGACAGCTTCCGTTCGATCATCGAGGAGAATCCGGCGGAGGACTTCGCCCTGTTCGGTCTCGGCCTCTCGCTGAGCCGGATGGGCATGTTCCAGGCCGCGGCCGAGCACCTGGCGCTCGCCGCGGCGATGCGGCCGGAGAACAAGGACTACGCCTCCGCGCTGCGGCATGTCCGAGCCACCCTCGACTCCCGGAGATGACCCCGCATGCTGATCGACTCCTACGACGTCGCCCTGCTCGACCTTGACGGCGTCGTCTACCGAGGTCACCACCCGATTGAGAACGCCGCGGACTCCCTGGCGAAGGCAAGGGCGCAGGGGATGCGGCTGGCTTATGTGACGAACAACGCATCGCGTACCCCGAGCGCGGTGGCGGCTCTGCTGACGGGCCTCGGCATCCCGACGGACGGCGCGGACGTGGTGACGTCGTCGCAGGCCGCCGCGCGGGTGCTGTCGGAGAGGCTGTCGCCGGGGGCGAAGGTGCTGGTGGTCGGCGGTACCGCGTTGCGTCACGCCGTCTACGCGCGGGGGTTGCGGCCGGTGTCCACGGCGTTGGAGGGGCCGGAGGCGGTGGTGCAGGGGTTCACCCCTGACCTGTCTTACGGGCTGATCGCGCAGGGCGTCCAGGCGGTGCTGAACGGGGCGCTGTTCGTCGCCTCCAACGCGGATCTGACGATCTCGGCTCCTTACGGCCCGAACAAGCCGGGCAACGGCTCGCTCATCAGGGTCATCCAGACGGCGACGGGGGTGGCCCCCGTCGTCGCGGGCAAGCCGGAGATCTCCCTGCACCGCGAAAGCATCCTGCGTACGGGGGCGGAAAGGCCGCTCGTCGTGGGCGACCGTCTGGACACCGACATAGAGGGCGCGTTCAACGGCGGCGCGGACAGCCTGCTCGTCTTCACCGGCGTGACCGACCCGCTGACGGCCCTCACCGCCGAGCCCCGTCACCGGGCGACGTACATGGCCCCGGATCTGACCGGACTCCTCGCCGACTTCCCCGACGTCGAAGAGAACGCGGGCCGCTACACGTGCGCGGGATGGACCGCCGCATGGGACGGCGAAGCCATCACCCTCTCCGGAGCGGGCGACAAGTGGCACGGCCTGCGCGCGCTCGCGGCGGCCGCCTTCCGCACGCCCGAGCCCGCATCCCCCGAGGCCGTCAGCAGCGCGCTAGAAGTCCTGGGCCTGCGCTGAACGCGCCGGGCACGGGAACGGGTACGCGTACGGGTCAGAGGATCTTGCGGAGCCTGATGAGGTCGAGGACGCTCGCCTCGATCTTGAGCCGCCCGGTCGCCCACGCCTTGGCGGGGCTGATCTTGTCGGCGGCGAGTTCGAGGAGGTCGGCGGACTTCATCGTCAGCCTGACCTGGGCCGCGCGCGGGTCGCCGGTCGGCTCGAACGGGGCGAGGCCGGTCGAGGTGATGCGGGTGGCGTACGACAGGCCGAGGTCGCTGACGTGGCAGCTCACCGAGCGGTTCACCGCGTGCTCGGCCCACTTGGCGGGGTCGACCTCGCCGAGCCGTCTGGCCAGCACGTCCAGCGCGTCCACGCACTCCTGCTCCGTGGCCATGACTGACGATTCCCCGCTTCCGTCGACGCCTGTGTCGTCACAGGACGGTAGCGTTCCTCATGTGGTCCGCGCGAACCGCGGCACGCCGAAGACGGTCGGGTCGCACACGGCCCGACCTGCCGACCTGAGTGGATGGGCGCTGGGATGGGCGGGGAGATGCGGGGCGAGGCCCCTTACGGTGAGTCGCGCGCGCCGGGCGAGCCGGGTGAGGCGGCGGTGACGGCGGTGCTGGCCGCGCTCGACGGTCTTGCCGGCCTGCCCGTCGGCGGGCACGTCGCGGTGTTCGAGCGGGTGCACGCGGGGCTCCAGGAGATCCTGGCGGCCTCGGACGAGGCGCGGGAGGCGCGGTGAGCCCGGTGACCCGGCGCAGGCTCGACGCCGAGCTGGTGCGGCGCAAGCTGGCCAGGTCGCGTGAGCACGCGGGGCAGCTCATCACGGCGGGCCGGGTGAAGGTGGCGGGCCAGGTCGCGACGAAGGCGGCGACGCAGGTGGAGCCGTCGGCTGCGGTCGTGGTGGAGGAGACGGAGGAGGGCCCGGAGTACGTCTCGCGGGGCGGCCACAAGCTGGCGGGCGCTCTCGCGGCGTTCCCCGGCCTCGTGGTGTCCGGGCGCAGGGCGCTTGACGCGGGCGCGTCCACGGGCGGGTTCACCGACGTGCTGCTGAGGGCGGGCGCTTCCCATGTGGTCGCCGTGGACGTCGGGTACGGGCAGATCGCTTGGTCGCTGCGTACGGACGAGCGGGTGAGCGTGGTGGAGCGGCTGAACATCCGCGACATGACGCCCGAGCACGTGGGCGAGCCGCCGAGCCTCGTCGTGGGCGACCTGTCGTTCATCTCCCTGACCAAGGTGCTCGCGCCCATCAAGGCGTGCGTCACGCCGGACGCCGACTACGCGATGATGGTGAAGCCGCAGTTCGAGGTCGGCAAGTCCCGCGTAGGAGCGGGCGGTGTTGTGCGCGATCCGGAGCTGCGCAAGGAGGCGGTGCGCACAGTGGCCGAGTACGCCGGGAGCCTTGGGCTCGGAGTCCTGGGGGTGGCGGCGAGCCCGCTGCCGGGGCCGTCGGGGAACGTCGAGTACTTCCTGTGGTTGAAGGCGGGTGCGCCCGCGCTCGTCGAGGCCGACCTGGCAAGGGCCGTCGCGGAGGGTCCCGCATGACGCGTTCGGTACTGATCATGGCGCACACCGGCCGTCCCGGCGCGGTGACCAGCGCGCAGCTGCTGATCCGCAGGCTCGCCGACGCTGGAGTCAACGTGCGGGTGCTCGAGGGCGAGGCCAAGGACATCGGCTGCTCGGGCGTCGAGGAGTTCCCGGCAGAGCCGTCGGCGACGGCGGGGGCGGAGCTGGTGATCGTGCTGGGCGGTGACGGCACGCTGTTGCGCGCGGCGGAGCTGACCCGTCATACGGGGACGCCGGTACTGGGCGTCAACCTCGGGCATGTGGGGTTCCTCGCAGAAGCCGAGCGCGCCGATCTCGCGGTGGTGGCCAGCCGTGCCGTCAGCCGGGAGTACGAGGTCGAGGAGCGGATGGCGATCGACGTCACCGTGCGGGTGGGCGGCGTCGAGCACCGCACGTGGGCGTTGAACGAGGCGTCGGTGGAGAAGCTGGCGCGCGAGAAGCTGCTCCAGCTCGTGGTGGGGATCGACGGCCGTCCGCTGTCCCACTGGGGGTGCGACGGGGTGGTGTGCGCCACTCCGACCGGTTCGACCGCCTATGCCTTCTCGGCGGGCGGCCCGGTGGTGTGGCCGGAGGTCGAGGCGATGCTCGTCGTGCCGATCAGCGCGCACGCCCTGTTCGCGCGTCCGCTGGTGGTCTCGCCCGCGTCGACCGTGGCGGTGGAGGTGACGCACGAGAACGAGGGCGCGGTCCTGTGGTGCGATGGTCGCCGCACCGTCGATCTGCCGCCGGGATCGCGCGTCGAGGTGCGGCGCAGCGACGTGCCTGTGCGGCTCGCGCGGCTGCATCTGACGCCGTTCACCGACAGGCTGGTGACCAAGTTCGGGCTCCCGGTGGCGGGCTGGCGGGGGCGCGTTCGCACACAGGAGCGATAATCTGTCCCCCGAGACGGATGCGGCATGAGCGGATGAGGTGTCCGGAATTGAGACCGAGCCCGGAAGTGCGACCGAGGGTCGAAGAGGTCCGGATCCAGGGCCTTGGCGTCATCGACGAGGCCGTGCTTGAGCTGTCCGCCGGCTTCAACGTCGTCACCGGGGAGACGGGTGCGGGCAAGACCATGGTGGTCACCAGCCTGAACCTGCTGTTCGGCGGGAGGGCCGACCCGCAGCGGGTGCGTCCCGGCGCGGACAAGGCGACGGTCGAGGGGCGCATCACGCTCGACCCCGAGGGGCGGGCCGCCACCCGGGTCGAGGAGGCGGGCGGCGAACTCGACGAGGGCGCGCTGATCGTCAGCAGGTCGGTGTCTGCCGAGGGCCGCTCGCGCGCGCATCTGGGCGGCCGTTCGGTGCCGGTGAGCACGCTGCTCACCCTCGCCGACGACCTCGTCGCGGTGCACGGCCAGTCCGACCAGCAGCGTCTGCTGCAGCCGGGCCGCCAGCGCGCGGCGCTCGACAGGTACGCGGGTGAGGCCCTGGTCGGCCCCCTGCGCGCGTATGCCGACGCCTACCACCGCCACCGCAAGGTGAGCGCCCTGCTTGAGGAGCTGACGACCCAGGCCCGCCAGCGCGCCGACGAGGCCGACAGGCTCCGCTTCGGCCTCGAGGAGATCGAGAAGATCGCGCCGCAGCCGGGCGAGGACGTGGAGCTCGCCGCCGAGGACGAGCGGCTCGCCAACGCCGACGCGCTGCGCACCGCCTCCAGCACCGCGCATGACGCCCTGCTCGGCGACCCGTCACGGGTCGATGCCCTCGCCGACGTCACGAGCCTGCTCGGCACCGCGCGCGCGGCGCTTGAGGCCGTCCGCGACCACGATCCCGCGCTGGGCGTCCTGGCCGACAGGCTCGCCGAGGCCGGGTATCTGGTGGCCGACATCGGCGGTGAGCTCGCGGCCTACGCCGAGTCCGTCGAGGCCGATCCCGGCCGTCTTGCGGCGGTGCAGGGCCGTCGCGCGGACCTTTCCATGATCTCCCGCAAGTACGGCGGCAGCGTGGACGAGGCCATCGCCTGGTCGGGTGAGGCGGCGGCGCGGCTCGCCGAGCTCGAGGGCGACGACGAGCGGATCGCCGAGCTTGAGGCCGAGGAGGCCGAGCTGGCCGCGAGCCTGCAGGAGCTCGCCGACGCCGTCACCGACGTGCGCACCGAGGCCGCCGACAGGTTCGGCGCGGCCGTCACCGCCGAGCTGTCGGCGCTGGCGATGCCGCACGCGTGCGTGGTCGCCGCGCTCAGCCGGGCCGCGGCGTTCGCGCCGCACGGGCAGGACGAGGTGGAACTGCGCCTCGCCTCGCATCCGGGCGCGCCCGCGCTGCCGCTGAACCGTGGCGCGTCCGGCGGTGAGCTGTCGCGGGTGATGCTGGCGATCGAGGTCGTGTTCGCCGGGTCCGACCCCGTCCCGACGTTCGTGTTCGACGAGGTCGACGCGGGGGTGGGCGGCAAGGCGGCGGTCGAGATCGGACGGCGGCTGGCGAAGCTGGCGCGCACGTCACAGGTGATCGTGGTCACCCATCTGCCGCAGGTCGCGGCGTTCGCCGACCAGCATCTGCTGGTCGAAAAGTCCGATGACGGCACGGTGATCCGCAGTGGTGTGACAGCCTTGGACACCGAGTCGAGGATTCGGGAGCTGTCCCGGATGCTCGCCGGCATGGCCGACAGCGAGCTGGGCAGAGCCCACGCCGAGGAGCTGCTCGCCATCGCCGCACAGGACAAGAGCGGACACGCCTGAGCGCCGCGCGCCCGGCTCGGGCGCTCACGGGCTCTGGCAGGATGAGAAGGCAATGAGCGGACCGGGGGACGGATCGGATACGCGCACGCGCCGGTGGCCGGTGCCCGCGCGCCTGCTTCGGCTGCGCCGCAGGGGCGCGCCCGAATCCGACGGGATCGTCGGCGTCGCCCGGGTCGACAAGCGCACCAAGGACCTCGCCAAGCGGCTCCAGCCCGGTGAGATCGCGGTCATCGACCACGTCGACCTCGACAGGGTGGCCGCGGAGTCGCTGGTGTCGGCGGGCGCGGCGGCTGTGGTGAACGTCGCACCCAGCATCTCGGGGCGCTACCCCAACCTCGGGCCGGAGATCCTCATCGAGGCCGGGATCGCGCTCGTCGACGACGTCGGGCCTGACATCTTCCAGAAGGTGCACGAGGGCGAGACCGTCAGCATCGACGGCGGCCGTGTCCTGATGGACGGTGAGCTGCTCACCAAGGGGATCAGGCACACCGCCGAGAGCGTCGAGGCCGCCGTCGAGGAGGCCAAGGGCAACCTGTCGGTCCAGCTCGAGTCCTTCGTCGAGAACACGATGGAGTACGTCAAGCGCGAGCAGGACCTGCTGATCGACGGCGTCGGCGTCCCGGACGTGGTGACGTCGTTCGAGGGCAGGCACGCGCTGATCGTCGTGCGCGGCTACCACTACCGCGAGGACATCGCGACGCTGCGGCCCTACATCCGCGAGTACAAGCCGGTCCTGATCGGCGTCGACGGCGGCGCGGACGCGCTGCTGAAGGCCGGATACAAGCCCGACATGATCGTCGGCGACATGGACTCGGTGTCGGACGAGGCGCTGACCAGCGGCGCGGAGATCGTCGTACACGCCTACCGTGACGGCCGCGCGCCGGGGCTGAAGCGCGTCGAGGAACTCGGTGTGACCGACGCCGTCACGTTCCCGGCGGCCGCGACCAGCGAGGACTGCGCGATGCTGCTCGCCGACGACAAGGGCGCGCAGCTCATCGTCGCGGTCGGCACGCACATGAACATGGTCGAGTTCTTCGACAAGGGCCGCGCCGGCATGTCGAGCACGTTCCTCACCCGCCTGCGGGTGGGCAGCAAGCTCGTCGACGCCAAGGGCGTGAGCCTGCTGTACCGCAGCCGGATCTCCTCCTCCGCGCTGCTCGTCCTGGTGGCCGCCGCCCTCGTCACGATGGTCGCCGCGCTCGCCGTCTCCCCGGTCGGGCCGCTGGTGATGTCGGGGCTCGTGGAGCGGTGGCACTCCTTCCTCTTCTGGCTGACCGGACTGTTCACGTGATCGATTTCCGTTACCACCTCGTCTCGATCGTCGCGGTGTTCCTCGCGCTGGCGACGGGGCTCCTGCTGGGGTCGACCAGCGGCGTCCAGGAGATGTCGCAGGTCATCGTCGACAAGAACCTCCAGTACATCCAGAAGAACAACGACGAGCTGCGCGCCCAGGTCACCGCCCAGGAGGACCAGCTGTCCGGCGAGGACCAGTTCGGCCAGGTCGTCGGGCCCGTGGTGCTGGCCGAGCGGCTGAAGGACACCGCTGTGGTGTTCGTGCTCGCGCCGGGCGCGGCCGAGCAGACCCGCACCGGGCTCGACGCGGCGGTCAAGTCGGCGGGCGGGACGGTGTCGGGCTGGGTGTCGCTCACCGACGCCTACCTCGCCGACGACAAGGCCGAGCTGGTCAACCAGCTCGCCGACCAGCTCAAGCCGGTCGGCCTGACCTACCCGTCCGACGCCGACGCCTACGACAAGGCGGGCGCGCTCCTCGCGCACGTCCTGGTGACCAAGGACGGCGAGAAGGCCGGGCACGAGGACGTCGCGTCCGGCGCGGTCCTCGAGGCGTTCAAGCAGGCGGGGCTGCTCAGCACCAGCGGCAAGCCCGCCGCGCGCGCGACGCTCGCGCTGATGGTCGCGCCAGGCACCCCGTTCGAGGGCGACGGCGGCGAGACCGACAACAACGCGCTCGTCGCGCTCGCGGGCGCGCTCGACAAGGCGGGCCAGGGCGCCGTCGTCGCGGGCAACACCGCGTCGGCGGGCACGGGCGGGCTGCTGTCGGCGCTGCGCTCGGCGGAGACCGGCGAGCACGTGTCGTCGGTCGACGCCGCCGACACCGCGTCGGGACAGGTCGTCGGCGTGCTGGCGCTGAACGTCGAGATGAACGGGGAGTCCGGCGAGTACGGTACGGGTTCCGGGGTCAGTGGCTATCTGCCCGACCCGCTTCCGCCCGTTCCCTCGGAGACCGGAGCAAGACCTTGAGAAGACTTCTGATCGGCGCGGTCCTCGGCGCTGCCGCCGCACGGGGCGCGTACGTCGCGCTCAACCGCAGGCCACCCGGCTTCGGGGGGCGTGAAGGCGCTGAGGTGTGGGGGCGCACGAACCACCGGGGTGAGCCGGTGACGCTGCTCGAAGGTCCCGCGTTCGCGCTCGGCAGCGCGCTGGCCGGGCTCGCGGTGCCCGGGGTGCCCGGCAGGCTGCGGGCCGCCGCGCTCGTCGCGGGCGCGGGGTCCGGGGCGTTCGGTGCCTATGACGACCTCGCCGGGTCGGCGTCGTCGCGCGGGTTCAAGGGGCACCTGAGCGCGCTGGCGCGCGGCGAGGTGACCACGGGCGCGGTGAAGATCCTCGGGATCGGCGCGAGCGGGCTGACCGCCGCCGCGCTCGCCGGGTCGGCGGCGTCGACGCCGGTGCGGCGCGCGCTGGACACCGTGCTGAACGGCGCGATCGTCGCGGCGAGCGCCAACCTGATGAACCTGTTCGACCTGCGGCCCGGCCGGGCGATCAAGGTCGGCGTGCTGACCGGCGCGCCGCTCGCGCTCGGCGCGGGCTCGGCCGTCGTCGCGGCCCCGCTGGGCGCGGCGTTCGCGCTGCTGCCCGAGGACCTGGGCGAGCGGGCGATGCTCGGCGACGCGGGCGCGAACTCGTTCGGCGCGCTCCTCGGCCTCGGCGCGACCCGCCTGCCGCTGCCCGCCCGTCTCGCGGTCCTCGGCGGACTCGTCGCGCTCAACGGCGCGAGCGAATATGTGAGCTTCACGAAGGTCATCCGCGAAACGCCCGCGTTGAACTGGCTCGACATGCTGGGCCGCCGCCCGCTCGACCCGGCCCCGGCCGCCTCTTCGGCGTCGGCGTCGGCGTCGGTTTCGGCCGAGGGGACGGTGACGGTCACCGAGACCGCGTCGGTCACCGTCGAGTCGGTCACCGTCGGCGAGGAGATCGCCCGCGCCACCGCGCGCACCGTCGTGGTCACCGAGACGACCTCGACATTCGAGGACGCCTCCCACGACAGCGACATTTCGGACGTCGGCGGCGTTGCGCAGGAGACCGCGGAGGCCGAGCGCGAGTCCGGCGCTTCGGACGCCGAGGGCGTTGCGCGGGAGGCGGCCGAGGGTGCCGTGGGCGTCTCGCAGGAGGCGGCCAAGGAGGCCGAGGGCGTCGCGCAGGACGCGGCCAAGGGGACCGTGGGCGTCTCGCAGGTGGCGGCCGAGGGTGCCGGGGGTGTTGCGCAGGACGCGGCCAAGGAGACCGTGGGCGTCTCGCACGAGGCGGCCGAGGGTGCCGGGGGCGGCTCGCGGGAGGCGGCTGAGGGTGCCGAGGGCGTTTCGCAGGAGGCGGCCGAGGCGGCCGAGGCGGCCGGGGGTGTTGCGCCGGGGGCGGCTGAGGGTGCCGGGGGCGGCTCGTGGGAGGCGGCTGAGGGCGCCGGGGCCGGGGGGTCGCGGGAGGCCGCTGTGGTCGAGGGTGAGGCTCGGGGGCGCTCGGCGTCGTGAGGCGCGCGCTCGGCGGGATCGCCGGGGCCGCGGCCCTGATCGCCGTCCTCACGGTCCTCGCCCGCATCGCCGGATTCGGGCGGACCGTGGTGCTTTCCAAGACGGTGACCTCGTCCTGTCTGAGTGACGTCTACCTCGCGGCCAACCAGATCCCGAACATCATGTTCGAGATCGTCGCGGGCGGGGCGCTGGCCAGCCTTGTCGTGCCGTTGCTCGCCGCGCCCGTCGAACGCGGCGACGTCGAGACCGTGCGGCGGACCACGTCGGCGCTGCTCACCTGGGTGATGGTCGCGCTCGTGCCGCTCGCGCTGCTCGTCGCGGTGGCGGCGGGGCCGATCATGACCGTGCTGAGCGTCGGGCTCAAGACCTGCGACCCCGAGGTCTACCGCGCGATGGGCGCGCGCATGCTCGTGGTCTTCGCTCCGCAGATCGTCTTCTACGGGCTCGCCGTGGTCCTGTACGGCGTGCTCCAGGCGCACCGGAGGTTCACCTGGCCCGCGGTGGCGCCGCTGGTGTCGAGCCTTGTGGTGATCGGGGCTTATCTGGCTTATGTCCCGGCGATGGGTGGGAACGACCCCAAGGAACTCGCCTCGGTGCCGCGGGCCGCCGAACTCGTCCTGTCGGTGGGCACGACGCTCGGGGTTGTGGCGTTGGTCGTCGTCGCGGGCAGTGCGGGGTTCGGGCTGCGGCTCAAGCTGCGGCCCACACTGCGCTTCCCCGCCGGGGTGGGCGCGCGCGTACGCGGCCTCGCCCTTGCGGGCTTGGCTACGGTCATCGCGCAGCAGGTCGCCCTGGCGGCGATCCTTGTCCTGGCCAACCAGGGGACCGCGGCCGCGCTCACCCAGTACAACTTCGCCTGGGCGGTGTACCTGCTGCCCTGGGCGATCCTCGCCGTGCCGATCGCCACGAGCGCGTTCCAGGCGCTGTCGGCTCGGGAGGACGACCCCGTCGAGTTCGACAGGACCGCGGCTTCCACGACCCGTGCGGTCGTGCTCGCGTCGTGTCTTGGCGCTGCGGGGCTCGTCGCGCTCGCGCTGCCTGCCGCGGCCCTCCTCAACTCCGCCAGGCCGGAAAGCGCGGTGGTGCTCGCGCGCGCGCTTGTGTGTTTTGCTCCTGGGCTTGTGGGTTATGGGCTTGTCGCGCATCTGGGGCGGGCGCTGTACGCGTGCGGGAAGGGTCGGGCGTCGGCCTGGGCGACGGTGACGGGGTGGGCGGTCGTCCTCGTCGCCGACGTGATCTTCGCGTTCACCCTGCCGGAGGGCTGGGTCGTCGCCGGATTCGCGCTCGGCAACACGCTCGGCATGACCGTCGCGGGGGTCCTGCTGTCCGTCGCGTTCCTGCGCGCCCGGGGCCGCGCCGCCTTCGCCGGGCTCGGCCGCACCCTCGCGGTGGGCGCGGTGGCCGCCTGCGTCTCCGGCGTGGCGGGCTACCTCCTCGCCCACGCCCTCGGCACCGGAACCCAGCTCCACACGATCCTCACCGCCACAGCCGCCGGCCTTTTGACCCTCGCCCTCTTCGCCGCGACCGCCGCCCTCGGCGCCCGCCAGGACCTGAAAACCCTCGCCCGCCGCTGACCCCCACCCCCACCACCCCCTCCGGCGCGTGGCCCGCGTCTCGGTGCGCGCCGCACCCTGCGTGCGGTGGCCTTCCGGCGTGCGGCCCGATTCTCGGCGCGCGCCGTGCCCCTGCGTGCGGTGGCCGTTCGGCGTGCGGCCCGCGTTTCGGTGTGCGCCGTGCTCTGTGGGCGGGGGCTGTTCGGTGTGTGGGCTGGGGCTCGGTGTGCGCTGTGCTCTGTGGGCGGGGGACTGCGGGGTGTGGGGTGTGGTTTGGGGTGGGGTGGGGGTGGGCTGTGGGGGGTGTGGGGTGGGAAACGGGGTGGGGTGGGGTGTCGGGGGGTGGGGATGCGGCAAGGTGGGGGGCATGGATGATGTGCAGGGGATGCGGGTGGCGTTGGTGCTGGCCACGGCGTCCGGAGGGCTCGGGCGGCATGTGCGGGCGGTGTCCGAGGGGCTTGCCGCGCGCGGGGCGCGGGTCGTGGTGTGCGGGCCGGGGGAGACCGAGCGCACGTACGGGTTCACGCGCAAGGGGGTGCGGTTCGCGGAGGTCGACATCGCGGACCGGCCGAGGCCCGCGGGGGATCTCGCGGCCGTGCGGCGGCTGCGCGGGCTGTTGCGGGGGGCCGACGTCGTGCACGCGCACGGGCTGCGCGCGGGGGGCATGGCGGTTCTCGCGCGGGGGAGGCTCGACGGGCTGCGGCTTGAGGCGGGCCCGCCCGTACTGGTGACCTTGCACAACGAGGCTCCTTCTGGAGGGCTCGCGGGGGCCGCCTACGCGGCGCTTGAGCGGATCGTGGCGCGCGGCGCTACGGGCGTCCTGGGGGTCTCGCCGGATCTCGAGGAGCGGATGCGGGCGCTGGGCGCGCGCGAGGTGGGGCACGCGATCGTCCCCGCGCCGCCGCTCGACGCGCCCGAGCCCGGCGCGCGTGAGCGGCTGCGTGAGGAGCTCGGCGCGGGCGACGCCCAGGTGGTCCTCACCGTCGCGCGCCTCGCCCCGCAGAAGGGCCTTCCGGTGCTGCTCGACGCGGTGCAGCGGCTCGGGACGTCCGCGCCGCTGTTCCTGATCGCCGGGGACGGCCCCCTCGACGGCGAGCTGCGCGAGCGGATCGCCACCGCCGACCTCCCGGTGCGGCTGCTGGGCCGCAGGACCGACGTCGCCGAGCTCCTCGCGGCCTGCGACATCGTCGCGGTGCCGAGCCTGTGGGAGGGCCAGCCCCTGTTCGTGCAGGAGGCGCTGCGGGCGGGCCGGCCGCTGATCGCGACCGCGACGGGCGGCGTCCCCGGCCTGGTCGGCGACGCGGCCGTCCTCGTCCCGCCCAGTGACGCGGCCGCGCTCGCCGCCGCGCTGAAGGGCGTCATGTCCGATCCGGGCCGTGCCGTGCGGCTCGGCGCGGCGGCCGCCCAACGCGCCACGGCCCTGCCGACCGACGACGACGCCGTCGACCAGCTCGCCGCCTACTACCGGGGGTTCCTCCCGGGTTGAGTAATGAGTAGAGTCACTTGCCGACGGGAGAAGAATCGCGTTCTAGAATAAAACTCGAACCGGTCTCCGCACCCCTGGGCGGAGACGCGGCCTGACTTCCAATCGAGAGGTGTGCAATGGCCATCGGGCTGACCGAGGAGCACGAGGACCTGGCGGAGTCGGTACGCGGGCTCGCCGAACGCCATGTGACGCAGGCGGTCCTGCGCGCCGCGCTCGACGCCGAGGAGGAGACCCGTCCGGCGTTCTGGCGGCACCTCGCCGAGCAGGGCCTGCTCGGCCTGCACCTGCCCGAGGAGCACGGCGGCCAGGGCTTCGGCCTGCTCGAGCTCGCCGTCGTCCTCGAGGAGCTGGGCCGCGCCGCCGCGCCGGGCCCGTTCCTGCCGACGGTGCTGGCCAGCGCCGTCATCGCCGGGTCGTCCAACGCCAAGGCGCACTCGCTGCTGCCCGGCCTCGCCGACGGTTCCGTCACCGCGGCCGTCGCGCTCGGCGACGGCTTCACCGGCGGCCGTGAGGGCGACGCCGTCGTCGTCGGCGGCTCCGTCGAGCCCGTCCTTGGCGCGGGCCTCGCCGACCTGATCGTGCTGAAGGCCGGCGACGAGTGGGTCGTCGTGGAGTCCGCCCAGCTGACGGTGACGGCACGGCCGAGCCTCGACCTCGTCCGCCGCTCGGCCAAGGTCGAGGCCGACGGCGTCCGGGTCGGCTCCGAGCGGGTCCTCGACGGCGTCACCGACCAGGCCGTCGCCGACCTCGTCGCGGTGCTGTTCGGCGCGGAGGCCGCGGGCATCGGCCAGTGGGCGGTCACCACCGCCTCGGAGTACGCCAAGGTCCGCGAGCAGTTCGGCCGCCCGATCGGCCAGTTCCAGGGCGTCAAGCACAAGGCCGCCCGGATGCTGATCAACCTCGAGCAGGCGCGCGCCGCGGTCTGGGACGCCGCCCGCGCCGTCGGCGAGGGCGCGCCTGACGCGCACTTCGCCGCGTCGGTCGCCGCGGTCATCGCGCCGGGCGCGGTCGCCCAGATCGTCCGCGACGCGGTGCAGATCCTCGGCGGCATCGGCTTCACCTGGGAGCACGACGCGCACATCTACCTGCGCCGCGCCCTCACCCTGAAGGCGCTGTCGGGATCGGCGTCCGAGGCCGCCGCCGAGGTCGCCGACCTCGCGCTCGCGGGCGGCCGCCGCGCGGTCGAACTGGAACTCGACGACGACACCGCGCCGCTGCGCGAGCGGATTCGCGCCGAGATCGCCGAGCTCGCCGCGATCTCCGACCGCAACGAGCTCAACGCCAAGATGGGCGACGAGGGCTGGACCGTCCCGCACTTCCCCAAGCCGTGGGGGCGCGGCGCGAACCCGATCGAGCAGATCCTCATCCAGCAGGAGCTGCGCGCGGCCAAGGTCAAGGCCCCGAACCTGGTGATCGGCGCGTGGCTTGTGCCGTCGCTCGTCGCCTACGGCACCGAGGAGCAGAAGGAGCGCTTCCTGCGCCCGACGCTGCGCGGCCAGATGATCTGGTGCCAGCTGTTCTCCGAGCCGGGCGCGGGCTCTGACCTCGCGTCGCTGTCGATGAAGGCCGAGAAGGTCGAGGGCGGCTTCAAGCTGACCGGCCAGAAGATCTGGACGTCGGTCGCGCACGTCGCCGAGTGGGGCTTCTGCATCGCCCGCACCAACCCCGACGCGCCCAAGCACGACGGCATCACCTACTTCCTGGTCAACATGAAGTCGCCGGGCGTCGACGTCCGTCCGCTGCGCGAGATGACCGGCGAGGCGCTGTTCAACGAGGTCTTCCTCGACGACGTGTTCGTCCCGGACGACTGCGTCGTCGGCGAGGTCGACAAGGGCTGGCAGGTCGCCCGCAACACCCTGTCGAACGAGCGCGTGTCGCTGTCCACCGGCGGCGGCCTGGGCATGGGCGTCCCCGAGCTGCTCGACTGGTTCAAGGGCAAGGAACTCGGCACGATCGCCAAGGCCGAGGTCGGACGGCTCATCGCGCAGGGCCAGTCGATCGACCTGCTCGGCCTGCGGACCACGCTCAAGCAGCTGTCGGGCGTGAACCCGGGCGCTGAGGCGTCGGTGCGCAAGCTGCTCGGCGTCCAGTTCAACCAGGACGTGGCCGACTACTGCTACGCGAGCCAGGGCGAGCTCGCCGTCCTCGAGGAGCTGCTGGCCCCGACGGGCATCGTGGCGCGCGCGATGCTGTTCAGCCGGGCGATGACGATTTACGGCGGCACCACCGAGGTGCAGCTGAACATCATCGGCGAGCGGCTGCTGGGCCTCCCGCGCGACCCCGAGCCGGGCAAGTAACGCAAATTCGGGCGGTAGGGGCGAACGGTCGGTCCGTGGCCTCTACCGCCCGATACACTGCGTCGTCTTCTCGCCTCGATGGACCCCCACGCGTTGACCCTCCGGAGGACTCCGTGAAACCGCTCGCCCTCACCCTCGCGACGCTCCTGGCCCTGTCCGTCTCCGCCTGCGGCGGCGGCAGCGAGGACGAGGCGACGCCGCCGGAGACCGCGACGAGCGCGGCGGCCGCGCCGTCGGAGTCGGCGGTGCCCGGTCTGTCGGAGAAGTCCGGGGTGCCGCTGGTCGAGCCGACCGAGAAGGGCAAGCCCGCGCCGAAGCCGCAGCCCAGCCAGGTCAAGCCGCTCGTCGGCACCTGGCAGGGCGACGGGCCCGTCCAGGAGTACTTCGTCTTCACCGCCAAGGGCGACGGCATGCTCATCGCCGGCGGCAAGACCCTGTGGAACGGCACGGTCATCCCCGCGGGAAAGAACACCTTCCGCCTGTCGTGGGACGGCACCGACCCGGGCGCGACCTACTGGCAGATCGCGCTGAAGGACGGCGGCAAGACGTTCACGTTCGCCGCCAACAGCCAGGTCTACACCAAGGTCGACAAGCCCAAGACGGGCAAGCCGGAGACCCCCAAGACCGATAAGACCGATAAGACCGACACCGACAATCCCGCGAACGACGAGGAATGATGACCCTGTTCGACTCGCCGGACCAGGCGGCCGCGGCCCTCGCGGGCGTCGGCTACCTGCCCGGTCCCGAGATCGCCACCACCGTGTTCCTCGCGGACGCGCTCGGCAAGCCCCTGCTCATCGAGGGGCCCGCGGGCGTCGGCAAGACCGAGCTGGCCAAGGCCGTCGCCGCCTCCACCGGCGCGGAGCTGATCCGTCTCCAGTGCTACGAGGGCCTTGACGAGGCACGCGCGCTGTACGAGTGGAACTACAAGAAGCAGCTCCTGCGCATCCAGGCGGCCGGCGACCAGGGGTGGGACTCCACCCACGACGACATCTTCACCGACGAGTTCCTGCTGGAACGCCCCCTGCTCGCGGCGATCCGGCGGGACGGCCCGACCGTCCTGCTCATCGACGAGACCGACAAGGCCGACGTCGAGGTCGAAGGACTGCTCCTCGAGGTCCTTTCCGACTTCCAGGTCACCATCCCCGAACTCGGGACGATCACCGCCAAGCACCGGCCGTTCGTCGTGCTGACGTCCAACGCGGCGCGCGAGCTGTCGGAGGCGTTGAAGCGGCGGTGCCTGTACCTGCACCTTGAGTATCCGCCGATGGAACGGGAACGTGACATCGTCCTGTCCCGGGTCCCCGGCATCGAGGAGGGGCTCGCCGAGCAGATCGTCAAGACCGTGGGGGCGCTGCGCGGCCTCGAGGTGAAGAAGGCGCCGTCCATCGCCGAGACGATCGACTGGGCGCGCACCCTGCTGGCCCTCGGCCTCGACACCCTTGACGCCAAGGCCGTCAGGGACACGCTCGGGGTCGTCCTCAAGCACGTCGCCGACCAGCGGCGCGCCGTCACGGAACTGAACCTGGGATGAGCCTGCTCGACCGGCACACCGGCTTCGTGCACGCGCTGCGCGAGGCCGGACTGCCGGTCTCCGTCGCCGAAGGACTCGACGCGGTCCGCGCGCTGGGGCACCTCGACCTCATCGACCGCGAAGGGCTGCGCACGGCCTACGCGGCGACCCTCGTCAAACGGCCGACCCACAGGCCGCAGTTCGACCTGCTGTTCGACCTGTGGTTCCCGGCCGCGCTCGGCGCGGGCGAGGGCAACGCCGACAGCGATCCCGCGCCGCGCTCGGGGAAGCCGCCCGCGCTCGACCCCGAGGTCCAGGCGATGCGCGGCGACCTGTTCGAGCTGCTGCTGTCCGGCGACGAGGAGGGCATGCGGGGATTCGCCAGGATGGCCGTCGCGCGGTTCGGCCGCAGCCCCAACGGGCAGAGCTGGTTCTCCTCGGGGGTGCTGCGCGCGATGTCGGCCGACACGCTGATGGCGTCGCTGCTCCAGGCCGTCCTGAGCGAGCGTGGCGGGCTCGAGGAGGCGGCCGCGCGGCGCATGTTCCGCAACCGCATCGGCGCGTTCGAGCGGTCGGTCGGCACCGAGGTGCGGCGGCGGATCGCCGAGGACACCGGCGTCGAGCGGACCGGCAGGGCGACGGTGAAGCCGCCGCTGGAGCAGCTCGACTTCAACCGGGCCACCCGCGCCGACCTCGCCGAGCTGCGCCGCGAGGTGCACCCGCTGGCCCGTCGGCTCGCGTCCCGGCTCGCCCAGCGCAACCGGCTCGGCGACCGGGGCCGCCTCGACTTCCGCAGGACGGTCAGGGCCTCCCTCGCGACCGGCGGCGTCCCGCTCACCACGCACTACAAGCCGAAGCGGCCGCACAAGCCCGAGCTGGTGATCCTGTGCGACGCCAGCGACTCGTGCCAGGCGTTCGCGCACTTCACGCTGCTGCTCACGTTCGCGCTGCGCGAGCAGTTCACCAAGGTCCGCGCGTTCGCGTTCATCGACGCGACCGACGAGATCACCAAGTACTTCGAACCCGGAACCGACGTGGTCGAGGCGATGCAGCGGATGACGCGTGAGGCCGACCTCGTCTGGCTGACCGGGCGCAGCAACTACGGGCACGCGTTCAAGACCTTTGACGAGAAATACGGCGATGTCATCACGTCCAGGACGTCGCTGCTGATCCTCGGCGACGCGCGCTCCAACTACGGATCGCTGTCGCTGCCGATCGTGCGCCGGATGGCCGAGACCGCGCGGCACGCCTACTGGCTGAACCCCGAGCGGCCCCGCGACTGGGACACCGGGGACTCGGCCGCGAGCACGTACGGCGACGTGATCGAGATGCACGAGTGCCGCAATCTCACCCAGCTCGGCCAGTTCGTGGAACTGCTCGCCTGACGACCTCACAACGCGTCCGACGCCGCGTGATACGACCCGAACGGCCGCCACACCGTCGGGCAACACGTTCGTAACTGCGGGTGCCTACCGTCACGGACATGACCGCCGCCCTGCTCAGCCCGCCCGCGCCGCGCGTCCGCACCGCGCGGATCGTCGTCACCGGGGGCCGCGCCGCCGACCGCGCCGCCTTCGCCGCGCACGGCGTCGCGTTGAACCGCGCGGTGGTCGTCGAGCTCGTGCCGACGGCCGCCGCGACGCCGCATCCCGCCGCGCTCGCCGACGCGCTGGGGGCGATCGTGCTCCTTGACGTGGACGACCCGCAAAGCGCCCGTGCCGCTTTGGACGTCTGCGAGGACACGGGTGTGTCGGCGGCCTTGGCGGTGCCGTACGGGGAGTTGTCTTCCGGGATCGCCGATGCGCTCGGCCTTGAGGACACGACTCCGCTGCTCGGCTACGACGCGGCGGATGCGTCGGCGTCCTGTGCGGTCGTGCGGGCGCTGCTGCGGTCGCACATCGTCGCTGCGACGCCCTGACCTGGCCCAGGGGCTACGTGAGGGCCTGGGTGAGGAGGTCGGCGACGGCGTCGGGGTCGATGCGGTCGCCCGTCAGGTGGTACAGGTTCTCGTGGTAGAGCAGGACCGTCGCGAAGGTCGCGGCGGCGATCTCCAGCCGTGCGGTGTCGCCGCGCGAGCCGGGGAGCGCGGCCTCGAGCGCGCGGCTGGCCAGGCGGACGAGTTCGCGGTTGAGGCGGCCGAGCCGCTCGCGGACGCTGCGGTGGGTGTCGGCCTCCCGGAACAGGATCCGGCGCATCCTGGGGGAGGCGCGCAGCGGGAGGCGGGCCGCGACGCGGCGGAGCGCGCCCGCGGGGTCGGCGTCGGAGTCGGGCGCCTGCGCCGGATGCTCGAACTCGGTGAGGTCCTCGATGGCCGTGCGCTCGTCCACGAGGGTGAGCAGGACGTCCATCTTCTGCGGGAAGTAGTGGAAGACCAGGCCCTTGGGGACCTCGGCGACCTCGGCGATCCGCGCGGTGGAGGTGCCGTCGTAGCCGGTCTCGGCGAACAGCTCCTCGGCCGCGTCGAGGATCCGAGTGCGTGAGTCGCTCATGACCGCCCCCTGGTCGCATGCGTGTGGTCCCCGGCGTGCGCCGGGGACCACGGTGGTCTCGTCGGTCAGGCCGTCGTCGCCGCCCTGTCCGTCGTGGAGTACGCGGTGTACAGCCCGACGATAACGGTGACGGCCCCGGCGATCCATGCCGTCCAGGCAGCACCGGCCTCACCCGTGAACTGCCACGCCCACGGCGCGACGAAGAGCAGCACCGCGAACGCCGTCGCGGTCCACTCGCTGGGCCCCGCCCGGCCGAGCAGGCCGAACAGGCCGGTCAGCGCAAGCAGCGCGCCGAGCACGATCAGGGGCGTGCGCCCCGCGCCGTCGGCCCACAGGTCCGGCGCGAGCAACGCGGCCAACCCGGCCACGAACGCGACAGCGGGCTCGTAGGAGAACTTCATAACCTCGACCTCCAGGGGTGGGTCCGGACTTCCTCGTCCACCTCCGAGAATCCTCTTCTTGACCGTCCGGTCAATCAGCCCAGAGGACCACAACCCCCTCACCCCAAGGTGACGCCGACCTTACCCCGCTGGACGATCACCACCCCAACCTGCTAAAAGCCCCCTACAACGCCACATCCCCCTTCCGATAAGCGACGGTGCACCCCGCCGCGACCACCCCGAGCACCGCGCACCCCACCGCATACGCGCGCCCGAGCGGCCCGGACCCGTCGAGGTAGGCGAGGAACGGCACGAGGTCAAGCAGGACCACGACCAGCACCGCGAGCGACCAGCGCGGATCGCGTGCCAGCAGCGCGGCCCCGAGCACCCCGACGAGCACGACGGCCTCCGGAAGCACGCCCGGAACCGCGCTGCTGTAGGCCGGGAGGAAGAACGCGGCGTCCACGACGACCACGAGGACGAGCGTGGCACCCGGGATCCACAGCAGCCCCCACGGCTTCGGAGTCACCCGGACGCCGAAGGCGCGCCAGCCCGCGAGCACGAGGAGCGCAGCGCACACCACGTGCGGCACCCCTCGCTCGTCGCCGAGGAACCGGAACAGCGGGACGTCCGTGGGCAGCGCGTAGATGAGCCCCAGAAAGACGACGGCCGCCGTCGCCGTCCAGCCCCGCAGCAGCGCGACCGCGAAGCCGACCGCCGCCAGCGCCGCCAGCGGCTGTGCGAACGCCTCGCTGAGGTAGTGCGGGTGGGCGATGAGGTTGCCGAGGGTGAACAGGGTGAGGCCGAGGTGGAGGCCGTCGGCCCAGGGGTTGCCCGGCGACGCGGCGCTGAGCCGGGCGCGCAGGCCCGCGCGCACCAGCGCCGCGCCTTCCCTGACGGAGAAGCCGTCGGTTCGGTCGGCGAGGGTGGCGAGGATTTCCGGGCCGTGGGCGTCGCGGTAGGCGGGGGGATAGGCGCGCAGCAAAGACCGGTACAGGTCCATGGGGGGTCCTTTTCGGGGGGTCAGCGGGCCGGGCGGAGGTGGGTGGTGAGGGCGGCGACGGAGGCGATGGCGGTGGCGGACAGGAGGAGGGGGAGGAGGGGGATTTCGGTTTGGCCCAGGAGGAGGAGAGCTTTGCCGTGGGAGAAGAGGAGGTCGGAGGTGGCGAAGAGGGCGAAGTGGACGGTGGCGGCGAGGGGCCACAGGAGGGAGCGGGTGAGCAGGCCCAGCGCGAGCAGGATGGGCAGGAGGGCGAAGTCCCTCAGGAGGAAGTTCACCACGGACCAGGAGCCGAAGTCGGGCATGAAGTAGGCGGCCGTGCTGATCGCGAGCGGGACGGCGGGCAACGCGAGCAGGGCCCACGACCAGGCGCGCGGACGCGCGTCCTGGCTCGCGGTGGCGACGAGCAGGGCGGCGAAGAGGACGATCGCCCCCCAGTGGGCGGTGCTCCAGGGGATCAGCCGGGAGTCGAAGGGGCCGTTCTCGATGAGGATAAGAGTGGCCTCGCCCGCGCCGGCGAGCACGGCGGTCACCAGGGCGGTGAGGGCGCGGCCGCGCAGGAGGGCCACGACGCAGACGACGGCCGCGGCGAACGTCGCGTAGGCGAGGACGGCGGGCGATGAGAGGAAAAGGCGGGAGAGGTACACCGCCTGGGAGAGGACGAAGATGAGCAGGCCGAGGTGGAGGCCGTCCAGCAAGGGGGATGCGCCGGGGCGGGGGGCGAAGCGGGTGCGTAGGCCGCCTGCGGCGAGGGCGAGGGCCTCGCGGGGGGAGAAGCCGTCGCCGGTTTCTTCGAGGGTCGCCAGGAGTTCTGGGCCGTGTTGGGCGCGGTAGGCGCGGGGGTAGCAGAGGAGGAGGCGTCGGTAGGCAGGGGATATGGGCATGTGGGGGGTGTCCTCAGGGTCAGGCGGGGTTCGGAAAAGGGGTGGGGCGGGGGCGGCGGGTGACCAGGTGAGCGGCGGCTTCCAGGCGGGCGGCTTCGGCCTGGAGGGTGGTGAGGCCGTCGTCGGTGAGGCGGAAGTAGCGGCGGGGGCGGCCGTTGACGGTCTCCTCGTGGTCGAGGGCGATGAGCCCGCGCTCCGCGAGGCGGTCGAGGGCGCCGTAGAGGGTGCCGACGGCGAGGCGGACGCGGCCGCCGGAGTCGGACTCGGCGCGTTTGATGATGGCGTAGCCGTGCAGTGGCCCGTCCTGGAGTGCGGCCAGGACGTGGTACGTCGGCTCGCTCAGGGGCGCTCTTCTCATACTTCGGCACTCTATATATCGAGCAGCGAAGTATGCATGGCCCTTCACCAAAAAGGAACTGGCGATTAACTGCCGCGAAACGCCCGCGCGGTGTCCTGTGGGGGACTCGCTGACAGCGAGGCGCGTCTAGGGTTCCGCGGCCGCCAGGCCGGACTGGTCCGAGAGACGCAGGCGGCCGCAGGCCGTTCCACGGCGGGACAAAAGCCCGGGAGGCCAGCCGAACTCCCGGCTGAGCGCCGGGACGAGCCTGCTGTGAGGCAGCCATGCACTGGAACCACCGCCATCTTCCGCCCGAGTTCGACCCGGGCAAGCTGCACGACGACTACGGCCCTGAAGCCAAGTTCGCGGTGGCCGCCGAAGAGGTCCTGCCGACAACCCGGCACGAGGAGGAGATCCGCAGGGGCCTCGAACTCGGCCTCCAGGGCGCGGACTCCATCGTCGACCGGACGATCCCGACGTTCTCGCGCGGCGAGCTCCCGCACTTCGCCGGGATCAACACCTTCCTCAAGGCCCCCTACGTCGAGGACGTCAGACGTTGCGGCGAGTACGACGTCGCGATCCTCGGCGCACCCTTCGACGGCGGCACCACCTACCGCTCCGGGACGCGGTTCGGCCCCCAGGGCATCCGCAAGATCTCCGCCCTGTACGGCCCATACAGCTTCGAACTCGGCGTCGACCTGCGCGAGTCGATCACCATGTGCGACCTCGGCGACGTGTTCACCATCCCCGGCAACATCGAGAAGACCTTCGACCAGATCTCCAAGGCCGTCTCGCACGTGTACGCGTCCGGCGCGTTCCCCGTCGTGCTGGGCGGCGACCACTCCATCGGCTACCCGACCGTGCGCGGCGTCGCCGAACACCTGCAAGGCAACCTCGGCATCATCCACTTCGACCGGCACGTCGACACCCAGGAGACCGACCTGGACGAGCGGATGCACACCACCCCGTGGTTCCACGCGACCGACATCCCGAACGTGCCAGCGGAGAACCTCGTCCAGATCGGGATCGGCGGCTGGCAGGCCCCGCGCCCGGGCGTCAAGGTCGGCCGTGAGCGCGGTACGACCATCATGACGGTCACCGACTGCGTCGAGATGGGCATCGAGGCGGCCGCCGAGAAGGCCCTCGAGGTCGCGTGGCGGAACGCCGAGGCCGTCTGGCTGTCCTTCGACGTCGACTGCCTCGACGCGGCGTTCGTCCCCGGGACGGGCTGGCCGGAGCCCGGCGGGTTCCTGCCGCGCGAGGTCCTCAAGTTCATCCAGATCATCGCCGACTCCGCGCCGCTCGCCGGCATCGAGGTCGTCGAGTGCTCGCCCCCGTACGACAACGCCGAGATCACCTCGCTGATCGCGACCCGGGTCATCTGCGACACCCTCGGCTGCCTCGTGCGC
Organism: Actinocorallia sp. A-T 12471; assembly: GCF_033875155.1. Taxonomy (NCBI): domain Bacteria; kingdom Bacillati; phylum Actinomycetota; class Actinomycetes; order Streptosporangiales; family Thermomonosporaceae; genus Actinocorallia; species Actinocorallia sp. A-T 12471. Next base: position 31,548 of record NZ_JAWZTE010000021.1, read on the forward strand.
TCCGGCCACCTCCCGCAGAAGAAGAGAGCCTGAAACCCATGCGCCGCACCCCCCTCAGAACGCTGACCGCACTCGTCCTGGCCGCCGTCCTCACCGCGGGGTGCGGCGCAGCCGACCCCTCCGGCGACGACGCCGCCGCCCCGATCACCCTCGGCTTCTCCGCGTGGCCCGGCTGGTTCCCCTGGCAGGTCGCCGACAAGCAGGGGCTCTTCGCCAAGAACGGCGTCGAGGTCGAGCTCAAGTACTTCGACAGCTACACCGACTCGCTCCAGGCCCTGGCGACGGGCGCGATCGACGCCAACAGCCAGACGCTCAACGACACCCTCGCCTCGGTCGCGGGCGGGGCGAAGCAGACGATCGTCCTGGTCAACGACAACTCCACCGGAAACGACCAGATCATCGCCGCCGACGGCATCGCCACCCTCGCCGACCTCAAGGGCAAGACCGTCGCGGCCGAGCAGGGCACCGTCGACCACTACCTGCTGCTGCTCGCCCTGCAGAAGGCGGGGCTCACCCAGGACGACATCACCTTCAGCCCCCTCACCACCGACGCGGCGGCCGCGGCGTTCGCGGCGGGCAGGGTCGACGCCGTCGGCGCGTTCGCCCCCTTCACCACGACGGCGCTGAAGCGCGAGGGCAGCAAGGCGATCGCCACCTCCGCCGACTTCCCCGGCGCGATCCCCGACCACCTCGTGGTCGCCCGCGACCTCGTCGCCGACCGGCCCGACGACGTCCAGGCCCTGGTCCAGACATGGTTCGACACGGTCGCGTGGATCAAGGCCAACCCGAAGGAGGCGATCGCGATCATGGCAGAGCGCGCCGGGGTCAGCGAGGCCGACTACGCGAGCTACGACGCCGGAACCACCATCTTCACCCTCGAGCAGAACAAGGCGGCGTTCGGCCCCGGCTCGGAGCCGACGAACCTCGCCCACCAGGCCGGGCTCATCGCCGACTTCCTCGTCGCGAGCGGACTCGCCGACGTCGAGCCGCCGCTCGACGGTCTGTTCGAGCCCAAGTTCCTGGACGGGTTGAAGTGAGATGACCGCGGTCCTCGAGGAAAGCCGCAAGCGGACGCCGCTGCCCAGGCGGCGTCCGGCGCGGTCACTGCCGAAGCTGCTGCGGCTCGGCGCGTCGGTCCCGGTGAGGGCGCGCTGGACGCTGCGCGCCCTCGCCTTGGCCGTCCCGCTCGCGGTCTGGTGGCTGGCCAGCGCGTCGGGCGCGGTGCAGCCGGAGTTCCTGCCGACGCCCGCCGCCACATGGTCGGCCGGGTGGGAGATGGCGGCCGGCGGCCAGCTGTGGGACGACCTGTGGGCGAGCACCGGGCGCATCCTGTGGGGGTTCGGGATCGCGGTCGCGATCTCGGTGCCGCTCGGGCTGCTCATGGGCGCGTTCCCGGCCGCGCACGCGGCGCTCGAACCCCTCATCGGCATGCTGCGCTACCTGCCCGCCAGCGCGTTCATCCCGCTGCTGGTCATCTGGCTCGGCATCGGCGAGAGCTCCAAGATCGCGCTGCTGGTCATCGGCGTCGTCTTCTTCAACACGCTGATGACCGCCGACGCCGTCAAGACTGTCCCGGCCGAGCTGCGCCAGGTCTCGGCGACGCTGGGGGCGCGGCAGGGCGAAATCCTGCGCAAGGTCGTCGTGCCGTGGGCACTGCCCGGGGCGCTCGACGCGATCCGCGTCAACTTCGCGGTCGCGTGGAACCTCGTGGTCGTCGCCGAGCTCATCGCCGCCGAGTCCGGCCTCGGCTACCGGATCGCCAGGTCAGGACGGTTCCTGCAGAGCGACAAGATCTTCGCCGTCCTCATCGTCATCGGGCTGATCGGGCTGGCGATCGACGTCGCGCTGCGGCTGCTGCGCGACAGGGTGGGGAGGTGGCAGCCGTGACCCTCGTCCTCGACGGCGTCGGCCGCGTCTACGGCGGGCACCGCGCGCTCGACGGGATCGGCCTCAAGATCTCCGGCGGCGAGTTCGTGTGCGTCGTCGGCGCGAGCGGATCGGGCAAGTCGACGCTGCTGTCGCTGATCGCGGGGCTCGACCTGCCGTCGGAGGGGACCATCACCCTCGACGGCGTGCCCGTGCGCGGGCCGGGGCCCGAACGCGGCCTGGTGTTCCAGACCGGCGCGCTGCACCCGTGGCGCACGGTCGCGCAGAACGTCGGGTTCGGGCTCGAGCTGCTGCCGATCGGCAAGGCCGAGCGGCGTGAACGCGTCTCCTGGTACCTCAGGGAGGTCGGCCTGGAAGGGCTGGAAAGGCGGCTGCCCAAGGAGCTGTCGGGCGGACAGCGGCAGAGGGTGGCGATCGCGCGCGCGCTCGCGTGCGAGCCCTCGGTGCTGCTGCTCGACGAGCCGTTCGGGGCGCTGGACTGCCAGACCAAGGACGACATGCAGGTGTTCCTGCGCCGCGTCTGGCACGACACCGGCACGACTGTCGTCATGGTGACGCACGACGTCGAGGAGGCGGTGTTCCTCGCCCAGCGCGTCACGGTCCTCGCCAGCCACCCTGGCCGGATCGCCGCGGACCTCGCCGTCACGCTGCCGGACGACCGCGAGCTGCCGCTGAAACGCGATCCTGCCTTCCTCGCGTTGCGCGCGGAGGTGGACGACCTCGTCAGGGCGCACAGGTAGGCGGTGGGGCCGTCCGATATGGACGGTCTAGGCTTGATGTGCGGGTCTCCGCTCAGCTCGAATGAGCGGAGGCCCGTCCAGCGCCCCAAGGGGGAGGGCCCCGCTCCGCCCAGCTCGAATGGGCGGAGAAGGACCCTCGGTGCGGTGCGGTGCGGTGTGGTGCGGGGCTACGGCGTGACGCCGAGGACCCTGGTCATGCTGCCGCCGCCCGCGTCGCCGTTCAGCGCGAAGACGCCGCTGGTGATCGTGGCGTTGCCCGGGCACAGGAAGCTGCCCGCGGTCTTGGGCAGGACCTTGCCGGTCAGGTCGACCTGGGCCTGCGCGGCGGGGTTCGGCCGGCTCGCGTTGTCGGGGTTGTAGCCGGGGGCCGACATCGTGCCGGCGATGCCGTAGGTGCAGTTCACACCGAGCACGGTCGCCCTGATGGAGAACCCGCTGAGGCTGATGGTGCCGGTCGCGGGAGCCGCGCCGCCGTACGTCACCGAGCCGGCCCACGGCAGGTTCTGCGGCGTGATGCCCGAGGCGATGCCCGAGCAGCCGCCGATCGACGCCCCGGTCATGCTGAGCGCCCCCGCCGACGCGACAGTGCCGCTCAGCACGACCGACGTGCACGTGGTCGTCCCCGCGATGCCCGCCGACACCGTCAGCGGCGACAGCAGGGACGCCTGCGCCGCGCCGGAGTAGGCGGTCCCGGAGCTCCAGTCCACCACGGTGGTCGCCGCGTGCGCGGGGCTGGACAGCGCGGCCGCCGCCAGCGCGGCGGCCCCGAGGATCCCCGCTCCCTTGACGATCGTCTTCGCCATTGACATCTCCTTTTCTGTGAGTGACGTCACGGCGAAGGTAAAAAACCGGCCCGGGCGGGTCAACAGCAGCCCGACCAGGGAAAATGGCCGGTTTATGACGAAGATTACATGTTTGTCATACTTGTAACATAAGTGAGTACTTATCGCGGAGTGGTTGCTAGTAAGTGATAACTTTCGCCGCTCGGGGGCTTGTGCTCAGCGCCGGAGGGGCTCGGGAGGCGGACGAGATCGAACGCGTCCGGGGGGATGCGGTCCGACGCGGGGGAGTGGGGTCGTCTTCCGGGACTGAAGCGTCACGGCTCGCCCGGCCGCGCGTGCGGGCCGCTGCCAAAAGACTTCTCCGCGTGGTCAAAGGCCGTTGAGTTCACGCGCAGTGGTCGTGGTCTCGCCGTCCGGTGATGATGTGCGCGAAATCCGTTCGGAAAAGATGATTATTGCGCCAGAATTCGTCGGTCAATTCTGACTGCGAAGGCGGTCAGAAAACAAAGAACGGGCCCGTCTCCGCCCAGCTCGAATGGGCGGAGACGGGCCCGGACTTTCGGCCCGCGACGCGGTCTAGGGGTTGACGCCCAGGCGGACGCCGCCCGCGCCGGTCAGCTCGTAGACGCCGGTGGTGATCGTCGCCGACGACGGGCACAGGAAGATGCCCGCGGTCTTCGGGATCGTCTTGCCCGACAGGCTGATCGTCGCCTGGCCGGCGCCCGACGGGTTGGTGGCCGGGATGGTGATGGTCGTGCCGTAGGTGCAGTTGACGCCGAACACGGTCGCCCGCATGGAGAAGCCGGTGATCGTGATGTTGGCGCCCCCCGTCACGGACGCGATGGTGCCGCCCCAGCTCAGACCCTGCGGGGTGATCGAGGACGCGGTGCCGGAGCAGGTGTCGACGACGGCGTCGTCGATGCTCAGCGTGCTCGCCGACAGCACCTCGCCGTCAAGGGTGGAGTCCGAACACGTGGTGGTGCCGCCGCCGGAGATCACCAGGTTGCCGGTGAGCTCGGCGGTGACCGGGCCGGTGTAGGGCTGCTGGGTGTCCCAGTCGACGACGGTCGTCGCCGCGTGCGCCGGGCTGGACAGCGCCGCCGCGGCCAGCGCGGCCGCGCCGACAAGTCCGGCCCCCTTGAGGATGCTCGCCATTTGACATCTCCTTTTCTGTTCGTGATGTCACAGCGAACGTAAAGAGCCTCAGGGGCGCGGTCAACGGATCGGCCGACGTCCTTCTTGGCCGGATTGTGACAGCGGTTACATGTTTTTCTTAATTGTTGGAAAAGGAGCACGGACAGGCGTGATCTTGTCAGTGGAAAACAAGAAAACCGGTCCGTGTACACAGGGTGTGGGACCGGTTCCATCTGAGATTCTCACAAATCGAGATGCCACCACTGGGCGACGACGTCGTCGCCGAACAGCCGCTCGGGCCGCTCCGACTCGATCTCGAACCCCGCCTTGACGTACAGGTGCCGCGACGCCGCGAGCCCCGCGACGGTCCACAGGACCATCTCCCGGTATCCGGCCTTGCGCGCGAAGTCGAGGCAGGCGTCCACGAGCAGTTGCCCGATGCCGAGCCCGCGCGCCTTCTCCTCGAGCAGGAGCAGCCGCAGCTGCGCGACGTCGCCCGGCCGGTCGGCCTTCACACAGAAGATGCTCCCGACGGGCTCCCCGTCGAGCTCGGCGATCCAGGCGTTCTCCCGAGCGGGATCATGCTCCTCCCCGTAGGAAGCGGCGATCTTCGCGACCAGCGCCTCATAGGAGAAGTCCCAGCCCAGGGCGGCGTGGTAGGAGACGGCGTGCCGCCAGGTCACCCAGCCGAGGTCGCCGGGGCGCAGCCCGCGCAGCGTGACGGCGCGGGTTCCGGTGTTCTCACTCACCGGGCAAGTCAACCATCACCCGGGAGCCTCAGCGGAAGCGGATGTGCTCGAGCCGGTCGGCCTGCGCCCGGTCGAGCACCACCGCCGACGCCGACGACGGCAGCGGCCCGCGCCGCGCCCGCTCCACGAGCTCGCGCCAGCGCCGCGCATGCCGCGCGAACGTGATCGGCATGACGGTCCTGCCCCGCTTGCGCTGCCCCTCAAGGGCGATCTCCGGCGGCACGTCAAGCAGGATCACGTGCATCTCGTGCCCGGCCCGCGCCGCGAGCCGTCCGAACGCGCGCGTCAGCAGCGGCCAGGTGCCCCGGGTGTGCGCGATGACCGCCCTGCCCGCGAGCACCCCGCGCGCGATCCGCCACACGTGCAGCGCGTACACGAACGGGATACGCGCCCGGCTCGGCAGCAGCCGCAGGTAGGGGCCGCAGGTGTTGCGCGCCTGCCGCGAGTCGATCACCAGCGCGCCCTCGGCCTCGACGGGCGCGCGCTCGTCGTCGGTGAGGCCGTACAGCCGTCGCAGCAGCGTGCTCTTGCCCGCGCCGGGCAGCCCGGCCACCAGGATCAGCGATCCCCGCGGGAACACAAGTTCCCGCCGTTCCTCCGGCATACGCCTCGATCCCGGTTTTGACTGTGACGAAACCCCATCATGCCGCACACACGTTCAACTCCCGGAACCTGCCCGCCGTTCCCCGCGTGTTCGGTCACCAGCCGCGTTCGCGCCAGTGCGGCAGCGACGGGCGCTCACGGCCCAGCGTGGAGTCCTTGCCGTGGCCCGGGTAGAACCACGTCTCGTCCGGCAGCACGTCGAAGACCCGCTCGGTGACGTCGCCGAGCAGCCGCTCGAACAGCTTCGCGTCACCCCAGGTGTTGCCGACGCCGCCGGGGAACAGGCTGTCCCCGGTGAACAGGTGCGGCCGCGTGGGCGTGCGGAGCAGCAGCGCGATCGAGCCGGGCGTGTGCCCGCGCAGGTGCACGACCTCAAGGACGTGCTCGCCCAGCGTGATCGTGTCGCCGTGCTCGACCGGCTCGGTCACCGGAACCGGCAGCGGCTCGGCGTCGTGCGGGTGCGCGGTGATCGCGGCGCTGGTCGCGCGGGCGACCTCGGCGAGCGCCTGCCAGTGGTCCTGGTGGCGGTGGGTGGTGACGATCCGGTGCAGCGGCCGGTCGCCGATCAGCTCAAGGAGCCGGTCGGCCTCGGCGGCGGCGTCGATGAGCAACTGCTCGCCGGAGGCGGCGTCGCGCAGCAGGTAGGCGTTGTTGTCGTACGGGCCGACGGCGAGCTTCGCCACGGTCAGGCCGGGCAGCAGCTCACGGACGTCGGCGGGGCCGCCGACGGCGACGTCTCCGGTGTAGCTCATGCCTCGCTCCAATCGGTGGCGGCCGGGTACGGCCAGGGCGGCACCTCGGCGTAGGACGTGTCGCTCCTGCCGGACAACCAGCCGAGCAGCTCGACGGCCGGGGCGCGCAGCTCGGGCCCGGACCCGCCGAACTCCACGACGACGTCGGGGTCGGTCGCGGCGATCCGCGAATAGGGGACGGCGTCGCGCAGCCCCGGCAGCGACTCGGTGAGCTCCCAGCGCAGGTAGGACTCGGGCCAGTCGGCGAAGGTGTAGCTCGCGCCCAGGTCAACGTGGTGCACCTCGACCTCGCGCCACCTGCGGTACAGCAGGTACCAGGCCGGGTGTCCCCAGTCGCCGAGCGCCTCGACCCGCGCGTCCCAGCGGTCCTCGGGCAGCGCCTCGGCGAGCGCGGCGAACCGGGCGGCGCTCTCGCGCACGTCGGCGGCCAGCGCCTTGTGCGGCAGGCCCGCGCCCGCCTCGATCTCCGCGTCGCGCGCCGCGCGGCCCGGGTACTGCGGAACGGGCACGCCGGTGGCCGCCCAGGCGAGGAGCCGGGAGCACGAGTCGGCGTTGCGCGCGATGTGGTGGGCCACGTGCCCGCGCGTCCAGCCCTCAAGGGGGGACGGGGCACGCAAGGCCGCGTCGTCTAGTCCGTCGATGGTCAGGTTCAGCCGCTCTTGGGAGATGACGATCTCCGCGAGGACCGCGCGCCAGTCATGCATGCCCCATATCTTGGCGTACTGCCGTGACACGCCCGACACCAGGCCGACACCAAGCGGTGTCGTGGAGGTTTCCGGGGCGATGTCCCGGGTGGATGTCCCGGGTGGATGTCCAGCGTGATGTCCGAGGACCGCCGGAGACTGTCAGTGGGCAGTCCTAGGTTGGGGGCATGCAGTCATTCGGGTGGTCCCTGCTCCAGACCCCGATCGGGCCGCTGCTGTTCGCGGAGACCGAGACGGGCCTCGTCGCCGTGCGCTTCCACGCCCACGAGCCAGAAAGCGAGGCGGCCGCGCTCGGCGACCGCCTCGGCCGAACCCCGGTGCGCGGCGGCGCGCGTGAGGCGTGCGCGCAGCTGTCGGCCTACTTCGCGGGAGACCTCAACGCGTTCACCCTTCCGCTGGACTGGCGGCTGGTCACCGGCTTCTCACGGCATGTGCTGCGCGAGCTGTACACGTCGGTGGGCTACGGCCAGGTGATCACGTACGGGGCGCTCGCGGCCCGCGCGGGATCGCCGGACGCGGCACGCGCCGTCGGCGTCGCGATGGCCGCGAACCCGCTCCCGGTCGTCGTGCCCTGCCACCGCGTCGTCGGCGGCGACGGCCTGGGCGGCTTCGGCGGCGGCCGCACCACCAAGGAAGAACTTCTCTCCCTCGAAGGCTCCCTCCCCGCAACCCTCTTCTTAGAGCCCAAGCCCCCCGCACCCCGCCCGCGTCATGTGCGGGCGGGCTTGGGGGTTAGGGGGTTGTGGGGGTGGGGCGGACGGGGGTGGGGAGGGAGGGGGCGTTGGCGAAGGTGAGGGTGGCGTGGGCCATGGCGCGGAGGTTGACGGCGAGGGCCTCGTCGTTGATGTTGTCGAGGGTGTCGCAGGCGCGGTGGTAGCAGGCGTCGTAGGGGCGGCCCGCGGTGCCGCCGAACAGGGCCGCCTCGGCCTTGGTCTTGCGGCCCTCCGCGCCGGTGAACAGGCCGCCGGCGGGGATGCCCTTGGCGATGAAGGGGCCGTAGTCGGAGCGGCCGGAGAAGTCCGAGCCCTGGTGCGGGACCCCTGCGGCGTCGAAGTAGTCGGCGTACACCTGCTCGATGCGCGCCGACCCCTCCGGGCCGGGGCCTTCGCCGGTGCGGTCGGAGTCGTCGCCGTCGTAGATGCCGTACACGAAGTTCGGGGAGGCGATCATGTCGTGGTTGAGGTAGAGCCTGACCTTCGCCAGCTCGTCCGCGCCCAGCGCGTCGACGTAGTGCGCGGAGCCGAGCAGGCCGAGTTCCTCCGCGCCCCACCACGCGAACCGCACACGGTTGCGCACGGACAGGCCCTCGGCGTGCCTGGCGACCTCGAGCAGCGCCGCCGCGCCCGAGGCGTTGTCGTTGATGCCCGGCCCCTCGGGCACGCTGTCGAAGTGCGCGCCGACCATGACGACCCGGTCGGCGTCGCCGCGCGCGGTCTCGGCGAGCACGTTCCACGTGGTGCGGCGGTCGCTCGTCGTCGCGGTGACGATCCGCGCGGTCGTGCCGGGCCGCGCCAGCTCCGCGCCGACCGCCGCCGAAGCCCCGAGCACCGGAACCGTGATCTCACCGGGCTTGCCGAGCGTCCCCGCGACGGCCTCGGTGCGCTCCTCCCCGCCGTCGTTGAAGATCACCACGGCCGCCGCCCCGGCCTTCTGCGCGTTCTCCGCCTTCGTCTGGAACGGGCAGGTCCCGCGCCGCATCAGCGCGATCTCCCCCCGGACGAACCCCGCAAAATCGCCGGGCTCGCACCCCGACGTGCTCGCCGCGCCGTCGGCGGGCGCATCGGCGTCGACCGCGCCGATCCGCGCGGTCACGTCGCCGGAGCCCGAGTACGTCATCGTCGTGAAGTCGCCCTCGGCCCCCGCGTCGGTGCCCGTCGGCGTATAGGACCGCTCCGACGGACGCAGCCGCGTCAGCTCGGCCGGTTTGTCCTCACGGAAGTACGGGACGCTGAACTCCTGCACCTGCGGCGTGTACCCCGCCTCGCGCAGCCGCGCCACGAGGTAGTCGCGCGCGGCGGCGTACCCCGGCGTGCCCGCCGCGCGGGTGCCGCCGTTGGCCTCGGCGATCCGCGCGAGCGCCTTCAGATGCGCCTTGACCTCGTCCACCCGCACCGACTCTGACGCCCCCGCCACCGGATCGGCGGCCTGCGCGCACGCCGCGGAAGGCGCGGTCAGCAGCAGGGCCACGGCGACGGTCAACGCACGGCGGCGTCGGGACAGGTCCATCAGGCGCTCCTCGCGTCCCTCCCCGGAAGCGGGACACGCCGCACCGGCGGGCGGACTCCCCCGTGGATCCGCCCGGGACGGGCTGCGCGGGCCACACGCGGCGGCCCGGCCGTCAACCGAGGATCTTCGCCAGGTACTGCCCGGTGTAGCTCGCCTCAACCGCCGCGACGTCCTCCGGCGTGCCGGTGGCCACCACCGTGCCGCCGCGCGAGCCGCCCTCGGGGCCCATGTCGATGATCCAGTCGGCGGTCTTGATGACGTCGAGGTTGTGCTCGATCACCAGCACCGAGTTGCCCTTGTCGACAAGGCCGTTCAGCACCGCGAGCAGCTTGCGGATGTCCTCGAAGTGCAGGCCGGTGGTGGGCTCGTCAAGCACGTAGATCGTGCGCCCGGTGGACCGCCGCTGGAGCTCGGCCGCCAGCTTGACGCGCTGGGCCTCGCCGCCCGACAGCGTCGGCGCGGGCTGCCCCAGCCTGACGTAGCCGAGGCCGACGTCGTTGAGCGTCTTCATGTGCCGGTGGATCGCGGTGATCGGCTCGAAGAACGTCACTGCCTCGTCGATGGGCATGTCGAGCACGTCGGCGATGGTCTTGCCCTTGTAGTGGACCTCGAGGGTCTCCCGGTTGTACCGGGCCCCGTGGCACACCTCGCACGGCACGTAGACGTCCGGCAGGAAGTTCATCTCGATCTTGATGGTGCCGTCGCCCGAGCAGTTCTCGCAGCGGCCGCCCTTGATGTTGAAGGAGAACCTGCCGGGCTGGTAGCCGCGCACCTTCGCCTCGGTGGTGGAGGCGAACAGCTTGCGGATGTGGTCGAACACGCCGGTGTAGGTCGCCGGGTTGGAGCGCGGGGTGCGCCCGATCGGCGACTGGTCGACGTGCACGACCTTGTCGAGCTGGTCGAGGCCGGTGATGCGCTTGTGCCTGCCGGGCACGGTCTTGGCGTGGTGCAGCTCCTTGGCCAGCGCGTTGTACAGGATGTCGTTGACCAGGGTCGACTTGCCAGAGCCGGAGACGCCGGTGACCGCGGTGAAGACCCCGAGCGGGAACGCCACGTCGACGTTCTTGAGGTTGTTGGCCGTCGCGCCCTTGACGGTGACGTCACGCCCCTTGGTACGCGGCCGCCGCACGGCGGGGACCTCGATCGCCCGCCTTCCCGACACGTACTGGCCGGTCAGGGAGTCCTCGGACTTCAGCAGGTCCTCGACCGTCCCGGACACCACGACGTTGCCGCCGTGCTCGCCCGCGCCCGGCCCGATGTCGACCACCCAGTCGGCGGCCTGGATGGTGTCCTCGTCGTGTTCGACCACGATGAGCGTGTTGCCGATGTCGCGCAGCCGCAGCAGGGTCTCAAGCAGCCGTGCGTTGTCGCGCTGGTGCAGGCCGATCGACGGCTCGTCGAGCACGTACAGCACGCCGACCAGGCCGGAGCCGATCTGGGTGGCAAGGCGGATGCGCTGTGCCTCGCCGCCCGCGAGCGTCGCCGACGGCCGGTCGAGGCTCAGGTAGTCGAGGCCGACGTCCAGCAGGAAGCCAAGGCGCGAGTTGACCTCCTTAAGCACCTGCTCGGCGATCTGGCGGTCGCGTCCGTCGAGCTCCATCGCGCGCAGGAACGCCGCGGCGTCGGAGATCGGCAGCGCGGCGATCTCGGCGATCGAGCGGCCCGCGACCTTGACGGCGAGGATCAGCGGCTTGAGCCGCGCGCCCGCGCACGACGGGCACGGGATCTCCCGCATGTAGCCCTCGAACCGCTCGCGGCTGACGTCGCTCTCGGCCTCGGCGTGCCGCCGCTGCACCCACGGGATGACGCCCTCGTACTCGGTGTAGTAGGAGCGCTTGCGGCCGTAGCGGTTGCTGTAGGAGACGTGGACCTGGGTGGAGTGCCCGAACAGGATCGCCTTGCGGGCCTTGGCCGGGATCTGCTTCCACGGCTCGTCAAGCGCGAAGCCCAGGGCGTCGCCGAGGCCCTTGAGCAGGCGTAGGAAGTACTCGCTCGCGTGCCCGGCCGACCAGGGGGACAGCGCGCCCTCTTCGAGTGACTTGTCCTCGTCGGGGACGATCAGCTCGGGGTCGACCTCCATGCGGGTGCCCAGGCCCGCGCAGTCCGGGCACGCGCCGTAGGGCGAGTTGAAGGAGAAGGAGCGCGGCTCCAGCTCCTCGAAAGACAGGTCGTCGTACGGGCAGTACAGGTGCTCGGAGTACATGCGCTGACGGCCCGGGTCGTCCTCGGGCAGGTCAACGAAGTCGAGCACGAGGGTGCCGCCCGCCAGGCCCAGGCCGGTCTCGACGGAGTCGGCGAGCCTGCGGCGGGCCGACTCCTTGACCGACAGCCTGTCCACGATGACGGAGATGTCGTGCTTCTCCTGCTTCTTCAGCTTCGGCGGGTCGTCAAGCCGGACGACCATGCCGTCGACAAGCGCCCGGGAGAAACCCTTGGTCTGCAGCTCGCGGAACAGCTCGAGGTACTCGCCCTTGCGGCCCCTGATCACCGGCGCGAGCACCTGGAACCTGGTGCCCTCGGCGAGTTCCAGCACCCGGTCGACGATCTGCTGCGGGCTCTGGCGCGCGATCGGACGGCCGCACTCGGGACAGTGCGGCTTGCCGATCCGCGCGTACAGCAGCCGCAGGTAGTCGTAGACCTCGGTGATCGTGCCGACCGTCGACCTCGGGTTCTTGGACGTCGACTTCTGGTCGATCGACACCGCCGGGGACAGGCCCTCGATGAAGTCGACGTTCGGCTTGTCCATCTGGCCGAGGAACTGGCGCGCGTACGCCGACAGCGACTCCACGTAGCGCCGCTGGCCCTCGGCGAAGATCGTGTCGAACGCGAGACTCGACTTGCCCGAACCGGACAGGCCCGTGAACACGATCATGGAGTCGCGCGGCAGATCGAGCGAGACGTCCTTGAGGTTGTGCTCGCGCGCGCCGGAGATGACAAGTCGATCATGCACGGTGTGTTTCCCCAGATCATCAGGTGGTGCGGGCGCCGAACAAAGGCCCGTTTCAGGCTAACCACGGGCAGTGACATTTTCGTCCCCGCGAGCTGTGCGCCAAGCGTCACCGTACACGTGTTCGAACCGCGCCCGCCAGCGAACGCGCATGTTCCTCACGCCCGGCAGGCCCGCTCGGCGGCACAATGGCGCGGGTGGACGACGGGGTGGCGATGTTCGCGGTGATCGTGCTGTTCATGCTGGCGACGGTCATGGCCGTCGCGCTCGGCGAACGGATAAGACGGCCGTATCCGGTGCTGGTGAGCGTCCTCGGGCTGCTGCTGGCCTTCACGCCGCTGCCCGCGCTCCACATCCCTCCGGAACTGATCCTCCCGCTGTTCCTACCGCCGCTGATCTACGCGACCGCGCAGCGCACGTCGTGGGGGATGCTGATCTCCCGGCGCAGGACGATCTTCTGGCTCGCCGGCGTCCTCGTGCTCCTCACCGTCGCGGCCACGGCCGCCACGACGTACTGGGCGATCGGCGGCGTCAGCGTCGCGGCCGCGGTCGCGCTCGGCGCGGCGGTCGCGCCGCCCGACCCCGTCGCGGCCGAGGCCGTCGCGGGGCCGCTCGACCTGCCGCGCAGGCTGATCACCGTGCTGCAGACCGAGGGCCTGTGCAACGACGCCACCGCGTTCGTGGTGTTCGGCGTCGCGATCACCGCGATCAACACCGGCCACTACTCGCTGCCTTCGGCGATCCTGCTGTTCGTGTGGGAGGTCGTCGCGGCGATCGGGATCGGGCTCGGCCTCGGATGGGTCGCCACCCGGATGCAGAACCGGCTGGACAACGTGACCGCCCGTAGCGCGCTTACGTTGATCTTCCCGTTCGCCACCTACCTGCTGGCCGACGCGTCCCACGCCTCGGGCGTCCTCGCGGTGCTGGCCGTCAGCCTGTACATCGGGCAGACCGGGGCGGACGAGGCGGGCGTCAGCGACCGGCTGACCTCCACCGCCTTCTGGGACACCCTGGAGATGCTGATCACCGGGCTCGCCTTCGGGCTCATCGGGCTCGAACTGCGCGAGGTGTGGCCCGGCACGGACAGGCTCGGCTCTTACGCGCTGCACGCCGGGATCGTCTGCGCGGTCGTCATCGGACTCCGCTTCGCCTGGATGATGTCCGTCGGGCCCTTCATGCGCAGGTTCGGCACCTACGGGTACCGCGAAGGCTACGAGCTGGACGTCGCCTCAAGCTGGCGCGACGACTTCATCCTCGCCTTCTGCGGCTTCCGCGGCCTCGCCACCCTCGCCCTGGCCCTCGCCCTTCCCGCGACGACCCCGCACCGCGCCGAACTCCTCTTCGTCGCGTTCACGGCGATCCTCGTGACGCTCATCGTGCCCGGCCTCGTCATGCCGTGGGTCGTGCGGGTGCTGGGCGTCCAGAAGGAGCACGACGCGGAGGAACAGGCCGTCCAGGACGTCGCCTACCGGGCCTCGCGTGCCGCGCTGCGCCGCCTCAGGCAGCTCGACGCGGAAGAGGACCTGCCTACCGAGGTCGTCCAACGGCTCCGCTACGCCCAGCGCCAGCTCGTCGCCGAACTGTGCGACGTGGTCCCCGAGGACCTTCAGGACGGCTTCGAACAGCGCAAGATGCACCGCGAGATCCGCCGCCGGGTGGAGTCCCAGATGCTGGAGGCGTCCCGCGCCGAAGTCCTCCTCGCCCGCACCGAACCCGGCGTGGACCCCGAAGCCGTGGACCAGGTCCTCCGCCGCCTCGACCTCCGCAGCGCCCATCTGCTCTAGGGGTTCGCTATCGACCTCAGGTGGGTGCGGAGCTCGGCGCGGACGGTGTCGGGCGACAGGTGGTCGGGATACAGGAGCAGGTGGACGGTGAAGCCGTCGATGAGGGCGTGCAGGCGGTCAACCTCGGTGGGGGCCGCGTTGATGTAGGGGAGCAGCTGGGCCAGGAAGGCGCGCAGGTCCTGGTGGACGCGGCGGGTGAGCGCGTCGAGTGACGGGTCGTGGCGGGCGCGGGTGACGAAGCCGAACCAGACCTCGGCCTCGATGCGGCGTTCCTCGTCGAGGGGGATCATCTGCTCGCAGTACGCCTGGATGACCTCGACCGGGGGCCCGGGGATGTCGAGGGCGGCGATGCGTGCGGCGAACCTGTCGCTGACCAGGGCGAGCGCCGAGGCGACGAGATCGGACTGCTCGGGGAAGTAGTGCCGCAGCGCCCCCGGTGAGCAGCCCGCCTCGGCGGCGACGTTGCGGACGGACACCGCCTCGACGCCGTCACGGGAGACGACGCGCCACAGCGCCTCGCTGAGCTGCCTGCGGCGCGCCTGATGGTCCACGACCTTCGGCACAGCTTTTTTATAGCACAGTCGTGTTGTATCGTCCTGTTCCAACACGACTGTGTGAAAAAAAGGGGAGACCATGCTTGTCGCGCTGATCGTCGGGGCCGAGATCGCCTTCTGGGTGCTGCTCGGGCTCGGCCTGCTCGTCCGCTACGGCCTGCGGATGCCGCGCCTGGGCGGCGCGCTGCTGCTCAGCACGCCGCTCGTGGACCTCGCGCTGCTCACCGCGACGGCACTCGACCTCAGGGACGGCGGCCAGGCGTCCCTCGCGCACGGCCTCGCGGCGATCTACCTCGGCGTCTCGGTCGGGTTCGGCCACCAGATCATCCGCGCGCTGGACGCCAGGGCCGCGCACCGCTGGGACGGCGCGCCCGCTCCCGCCCCCAAGCCCAAACGCGGGAGGGCGCACGCCGCCCACGAGCGCCGCCAGTTCGGCCGTCACGTGATCGCCTGGGCGGTCGGCTCCGCGCTCCTCACGACCGCCGTCTGGTACGTCGACGACCCCGCCCGCACCGGCTCCCTCACCCAGTTGGCCGGCCTGTGGACCCTCGTCCTGGCGATCGACGCCGTCGTCTCCCTGAGCTACACCGTCAGGCCGCGCCCCGAGGCCGGGGCGGCGCGGGAGAAGGAGCCGCAGAAGACGGCCTGACCTGCGGCGCGATCGCGTGCCCCGCCCTGGGCGGGGGGTGGGCACGACCACCCGCGGACAGGGCCCATGATGGTCTGCATGTCCCAGAATCTGAGTCGCCGGGCCGCGCTCGGCACCTTCGGCGCGGCCGGGCTCGCGAGCGTCACCGCCTGCGGGGCGGGCCAGGGCCGCCAGACGCCGCAGAACCTCGTCGGCAAGGAACTCGTCAAGGCCGCCGACGTGCCCGTCGGCGGGGGCAAGATCATCGGCGAGCACAAGATCTTCGTGGTGCAGCCGTCGGAGGGCGTGTTCAAGGCGTTCAGCTCGGTCTGCACCCACCAGGGCTGCGGCGTCACCGCCCCCCGCGACGGCAAGGTCTCCTGCCCCTGCCACGGCAGCGAGTTCGACGCCGCCACCGGCGAGGTCCTGAAGCCCCCGGCCAAGGCCAAACTCCGCGAATACCCCGTGGAGGTCAAGAACGGAGCCGTGGTCGTCGTTTGACCGGTCCTTTCACAGGGGCCCCGAAACGTCAGTCCCGCCCGCTAACCTGAACACCGTGGCAGATCCCGCGTCGTACAGGCCCGCCCCCGGTGCGATCCCCGAGTCGCCGGGGGTCTACCGGTTCCGTGACGAGCACGGCCGGGTCGTCTACGTGGGCAAGGCCAAGAACCTGCGGCAGCGGCTGAACTCCTACTTCGCCGACCACGCGGGGCTGCATCCGCGCACCCAGAGCATGGTCACCACCGCCGCGTCGGTGAACTGGACAGTGGTGTCCACCGAGGTCGAGGCGCTGCAGCTGGAGTACTCCTGGATCAAGGAGTACGACCCGCGCTTCAACGTCCGCTACCGGGACGACAAGTCCTATCCGTACCTCGCGGTCACCATGAACGAGGATTACCCGCGCGTCATGGTGATGCGGGGGGCCAAGCGCAAGGGCGTCCGCTACTTCGGCCCGTACTCGCACGCGTGGGCGATCCGCGAGACCGTCGACCTGCTGCTGCGCGTCTTCCCGGTGCGCACGTGCAGCGCGGGGGTGTTCAAGCGGCACGGCCAGATCGGCCGTCCCTGTCTGCTCGGCTACATCGGCAAGTGCTCGGCCCCCTGCGTCGGCAGGGTGGACGAGGCCGAGCACCGCGAGCTCGCCGAGGACTTCTGCGCGTTCATGGCGGGCGACACCGGCAGGTTCATCAAGCGGCTGGAACGCGAGATGTACTCCGCCGCCGAGGACGAGGAGTTCGAGACCGCCGCCCGCCGCCGCGACGACATCCGCGCGCTCGAGCGGGCGCTGGAGAAGCAGGCCGTCGTGCTGTCCGACAGCACCGACTGCGACGTGATCGCCTTCGCCCGCGACCAGCTGGAGGCCGCGGTCCAGGTCTTCTACGTGCGCGGCGGCCGCATCCGGGGCCAGCGCGGCTGGGTCGTCGACCTTGTCGAGGAGCGCACGACCGGCGAGCTCGTCGAGGACTTCCTCATCCAGGCTTACGGCGACGGCGACTCGGTGCCGCGCGAGGTCCTGGTGCCCGAGGCCCCGCCGGACGAAGCGGCGATGAACGAGCTGCTGAGCGAGGCGCGCGGCAGCCAGGTGCGCGTCCGGGTGCCCAAGCGCGGCGACAAGAAGGAGCTGCTCGGCACCGTCGCGCGCAACGCGCACGAGGCGCTGAAGCAGCACAAGACGCGCCGCGCGGGCGACCTCACCGCGCGCAGCCGCGCCCTCCAGGAGATCCAGGACGCCCTCGAGCTCACCCAGGCCCCGCTGCGCATCGAGTGCTTCGACGTCTCCAACCTCCAGGGCACCAACGTCGTCGCCTCGATGGTCGTGTTCGAGGACGGCCTGCCGCGCAAGTCCGAGTACCGCCGCTTCACCATCAAGACAGTGCAGGGCCAGGACGACGTCCGCTCGATCCACGAGGTCATCACCCGCCGCTTCAAGCGCTACCTCGCCGAGAGCCAGAAGGCGGGGGAGCTGTCGCCCGAGGGCATCGCGGGCGAGGACGCCGAGGGCCTGCTGTCGTCCTACGGCTTCGGCGACGACGACGAGGGCGCGCGCCGCCCCCTCGACCCCGAGACCGGCCGTCCCCGCAAGTTCGCCTACCCGCCGAACCTGCTGGTGATCGACGGCGGCCCGCCGCAGGTCGCCGCCGCCCAACGCGCCCTAGACGAACTCGGCATCGACGACATAGCGGTCTGCGGCCTGGCCAAGCGCCTCGAGGAGGTCTGGCTACCGTCCGACCCCGACCCGGTGATCCTGCCGCGCACCAGCGAGGGCCTGTACCTGCTGCAACGCGTCCGCGACGAGGCGCACAGGTTCGCGATCTCCTTCCACCGGGCCAAGCGGTCCAAGGCGATGACCGCGAGCGAGCTCGACGGCGTCCCCGGCCTCGGCCCGGCCCGCCGCACCGCGCTGCTGAAGCACTTCGGGTCGGTGCAGCGGCTGAAGAACGCGACGCCGGAGCAGATCGCGGAGGTCCCCGGCATCGGGTTGAGAACTGCAGAGTCCATCGCGGCGGCACTCCAGGGGGGAACCACCACATGACACAGCACGTCCCCGACATCGTGATCGTCACCGGCATGTCGGGCGCGGGCCGCAGCACGGCCGCCAAGGCGCTGGAGGACCTCGACTGGTTCGTGGTCGACAACCTCCCGCCCGGCCTGCTGGCGACCATGGCCGACCTCGGCGGACGCGTCCAGGACGCCGTCCCGCGCATCGCCGTCGTGGTCGACGTGCGCAGCCGCGCGTTCACCTCCGACCTGCACTCGGCGATCGGCGAGCTCGAGGCGCGCGGGGTCCGTCCCCGCGTGGTGTTCCTCGAGGCCAACGACGACGCGCTCGTCCGCAGGTTCGAGAGCGTCCGCCGCCCGCACCCGCTGCAGGCCGACGGCCGCATCCCCGACGGCATCGCGCGCGAGCGCGCCCAGCTGCTGGAGATCCGCGCCGCCGCCGACCTGGTGATCGACACCTCCGACCTCAACGTGCACCAGCTGCGCGCCAAGGTGGTCGACGCGTTCGGCGACACCGGCGGTGAATCGAGCCTGCGCGCCACCGTCGTGTCGTTCGGCTACAAGTACGGCCTGCCGGTCGACGCCGACCTCGTCGTCGACTGCCGCTTCCTGCCGAACCCGCACTGGATTCCCGAGCTGCGCCCGCAGAACGGCCGCGACGAGCCGGTGCGCGACTACGTGCTCGGCCAGCGCGGCGCCAAGGAGTTCCTCGACTCCTACACCGACGTGCTGCGCCTGCTCATCGAGGGTTATGAGCGCGAAGGCAAGCACTACGTCACGCTGGCGGTGGGCTGCACGGGCGGCAAGCACCGCAGCGTGGCGATGGCCGAGCAGTTCGGCCAGAGACTCAGAGACGAGGGAGTGGACGTCCAGGTGAGCCACCGAGACCTCGGCAGGGAGTAAGTGACGAACCCCGGTGTGGTCGCCCTCGGGGGCGGCCACGGTCTTTACGCGTCCCTGTCCGCGCTGCGCAGGGTCACCGACCGGCTGACCGCCGTCGTCACCGTCGCCGACGACGGCGGCTCCTCCGGCAGGCTCCGCCGCGAGCTCGGCGTCATCCCGCCGGGCGACCTGCGCATGGCGCTGGCCGCGCTGTGCGGCGACGACCAGTGGGGCCGCACGTGGAGCGAGGTGGTCCAGCACAGGTTCCGCAGTCAAGGCGATCTGCACGAGCACGCCGTAGGCAACCTGCTGATAGTGGCGTTGTGGGAGCTGCTGGGCGACACCGTCGAGGGGCTCGACTGGGTCGGGCGGCTGCTGGGCGCGCAGGGCAGGGTGCTGCCCATGTCCACGGTCCCGCTCGACATCGTCGCCGACGTGCTGGGCGTGGACCCGTCGCGTCCGCTCGAGGTGACGCGGGTGCGCGGGCAGGTCGAGTGCGCGAGCACCTCGGGCAAGGTGCAGAGCGTCTCGCTGGTCCCGGAGGACCCCCCGGCGAGCCCGGAGGCGGTCGAAGCCGTCTACGAGGCCGACTGGGTGGTGTTCGGGCCCGGCTCGTGGTTCACCAGCGTCCTGCCGCACCTGCAGGTGCCCGAGCTGCGCCGCGCGCTGGTCGAGACCC
The DNA here is from genome assembly GCF_033875155.1 of Actinocorallia sp. A-T 12471. Taxonomy (NCBI): domain Bacteria; kingdom Bacillati; phylum Actinomycetota; class Actinomycetes; order Streptosporangiales; family Thermomonosporaceae; genus Actinocorallia; species Actinocorallia sp. A-T 12471. The sequence continues at coordinate 51,098 of NZ_JAWZTE010000021.1, forward strand.
GCGCCCGCCGCGTCGTCGCGCTGAACCTCGCGCCGCAGCCCGGCGAGACCGACGACTTCTCCCAGCAGGCCCACCTCGACGTGCTGCACGCGCACGCCCCCGACCTGCGGGTCGACGTCGTCCTCGCCGACGCGGGCGTGGTCGAGGACGCCGAGGCGCTGGGCAAGGCCGTCCAGCGGCTCGGGGGAGAGCTGCAACTCGCCGAGGTGGCGATGCAGGACGGCTCCCCGCGGCACGATCCCGCCTTGCTGGCCCAAGCTTTCGTACAGATCTTCGCTAGTGGCGCATGATCGCGCGGGAATCCGGGAGACTGGTGCGGACATTCCGACGCGCGGGGTCAGCCGTCTTTGAGCTGGCGGGGGGAGAAGAGGTAGCGCATGGCGATGACCGGCGTGGTGAAGGACGAACTGAGCCGGCTGCCCATCATGAAACCCTGCTGCCGGAAGGCCGAGGTCTCCACGATCCTGCGCTTCGCGGGCGGGTTGCACCTGGTGAGCGGCAGGATCGTGATCGAGGCGGAGCTCGACACCGGGGCCGCCGCGCGCCGACTGCGCAAGGACATCGCCGAGGTCTTCGGCCACACCTCGGACGTGATCGTGCTCGCGCCGAGCGGTCTGCGCAAGGGCAACAGGTACGTGGTGCGGGTGATCAGGGACGGGGAGTCGCTGGCCCGGCAGACGGGGCTGATCGACAACAACGGCCGTCCGGTGCGCGGCCTGCCCAGGCACGTGGTGGCCGGGCCGGCGTGTGACGCCGAGTCGGCCTGGCGCGGCGCGTTCCTCGCGCACGGCTCGCTGACGGAGCCGGGCCGCTCCATGTCGATGGAGATCACCTGCCCGGGCCCGGAGGCCGCGCTCGCGCTGCAGGGGGCGGCGCGCAGGCTGCGGATCAACAACGCCAAGACCCGCGAGGTGCGCGGCGTCGACCGCGTCGTGGTCCGCGACGGCGACGCGATCTCCGCGCTGCTCACCAGGCTCGGCGCGCACGACAGCGTGCTGGCCTGGGAGGAGCGGCGGATGCGCCGCGAGGTGCGCGCGACCGCCAACCGCCTCGCCAACTTCGACGACGCCAACCTGCGCCGCTCGGCACGCGCGGCGGTGGCGGCCGGGGCGAGGGTCGCGAGGGCGATGGAGATCCTCGGCGAGGACGCCCCCGACCACCTGATCGCCGCGGGTCGGCTCAGGCTGGAACACAAGCAGGCGTCCCTCGAGGAGCTGGGCCAGCTTGCCTCGCCGCCGCTGACCAAGGACGCGATCGCCGGACGCATCCGGCGGCTGCTGGCGATGGCCGACAAACGGGCGGCCGATCTCGGACTTCCCGGAACAGAGGCGAATCTCACGCCGGACATGCTGGTCCCCTGACCCGCTCCGCCGGGCCCGGACGGCGTCGGAATGTGGGCCGCCTGCTCACGCCGCTGGTCTAAACCAGACATCTATACCAATTCGGTCTAGACCTCCGGGATCAAGGCGAGGGTGAGTGCGTCTCCCCAGCTCCGGGGAGGTGCGTTCACCCCGCCGTTCAGCCCGTACCAGTGACGGGCCACACCCGTCCCGTTCGGTAGGGTCGGCGTGGAAACAGGGCGGAAGTAACCCCGGTCCTGGTTGAAGACGCAACGCATGAGGAGAGTCGTGACCATCCGAGTAGGCATCAACGGCTTTGGCCGGATCGGCCGCAACTTCTACCGCGCCGTCAAGGCGAGCGGCGCCGACATCGACATCGTCGCCGTGAACGACCTGACCGACACCGCGACCCTGGCCCACCTGCTCAAGTACGACAGCATCCTCGGCCGTTTCCCCGAGGAAGTGAAGGCCGGCGCGGGCGAGATCATCGTCGGCGGCAAGGCGATCAAGGTGTTCGCCGACCGCGACCCCGCCAACCTGCCCTGGGGCGAGGTCGGCGTCGACATCGTCGTGGAGTCCACCGGCTTCTTCACCGACGCCAACAAGGCCAAGGTGCACGCCGACAACGGCGCGAAGAAGGTCATCATCTCCGCGCCCGCCAAGAACGAGGACATCACCGTCGTCCTGGGCGCGAACGACAACCTTTACGACCCGGCCAAGCACACGGTCATCTCCAACGCCTCCTGCACCACCAACTGCCTCGCGCCGCTGGCCAAGGTCCTGAACGACACGTTCGGGATCGAAAAGGGCCTGATGACCACGATCCACGCCTACACCCAGGACCAGAACCTCCAGGACGCCCCGCACAGCGACCTGCGCCGCGCCCGCGCCGCCGCGCTGAACATCGTCCCGACCTCCACCGGCGCGGCCAAGGCGATCGGCCTTGTCCTGCCCGAGCTCCAGGGCAAGCTCGACGGCTACGCGCTGCGCGTCCCGATCCCCACCGGCTCGGCCACCGACCTCACCGTCGAGCTGGCGCGCGAGACCACCGTGGACGAGGTCAACGCCGCGTTCAAGGCCGCCGCAGAGGGCCCGCTCAAGGGCTACCTCACCTACACCGAGGACCCGATCGTCTCCTCCGACATCGTGACCGACCCGTCCTCCTGCATCTTCGACTCCGGCCTGACCAAGGTCATCGGCAACCAGGTCAAGGTCGTCGGCTGGTACGACAACGAGTGGGGCTACTCCAACCGCCTCGTCGACCTCGTCAAGCTGGTCGGCGCGGGCTTGTAGGTCGCGCCTCCGGCGCGACGTGATCGGGCGCTTTGAGATCCTGGCGCCTGCTCTCCGGCCCTGGGGGCCTCCGAGCAGGCGCCAGGGCGCCCGATCGCGGGCGGGGCTTTTCACGGGTGCTGTGGAAGGTCCCGCTGTTTGTTTGGTGAGGTCACGGGTGTTCGCTCCGGGTGTGAGGGGTTTGCATGAAGACCGTCGATGAGCTCGACGTACGCGGTAAGAAGGTGCTGGTCCGCACGGACCTCAACGTTCCGTTGCAGGACGGGAAGATCACCGATGACGGGCGGATCAGGGCGAGCCTGCCCACGATCCGGCAGCTTGTGGACAAAGGCGCGCGCGTCGTCGTCGTCGCCCACCTGGGCCGTCCCAAGGGCGAGCCGAAGCCCGAGTTCTCCCTCGCCCCGGTCGCCGGGCGGCTCGCCGAACTGCTCGGCCAGGGCGTGGCGTTCGCCTCCGACACCGTCGGCGAGTCCGCCAAGGCCGTCGTCGCGGCGCTCGGCGACGGCGAGGTCGCGCTGCTGGAGAACCTGCGGTTCAACGCGGCCGAGACCAGCAAGGACGATGCCGAGCGCGGCGCGTTCGCCGACAGACTCGCCGCCCTCGCCGACGTCTACGTCGACGACGCGTTCGGCGCGGTGCACCGCAAGCACGCCTCGGTCTACGACGTGCCCAAGCGTCTCCCGCACGCCGCGGGCGGCCTCATCGCCACCGAGGTCGGCGTGCTGAAGAAGCTCACCGAGGACGTGGCACGCCCGTATGCCGTCGTGCTCGGCGGCTCGAAGGTCTCCGACAAGCTCGGCGTCATCGACAACCTGCTGGAGACCGCCGACCGCATCCTCGTCGGCGGCGGCATGGTCTTCACGTTCCTCAAGGCCCAGGGCCACGAGGTCGGCAAGTCGCTGCTCGAAGAGGACCAGATCCCGACCGTCCTGGACTACCTCGCGCGCGCCAAGGACAAGGGCGTCGAGTTCGTCCTTCCCGTCGACATCGTCGCCGCGACCGCGTTCTCCGCCGACGCCGACCACGACGTCGTCGTCGCCGACGCGATCCCCGCCGACCGCCTCGGCCTCGACATCGGCCCCGAGTCCGGCAAGCTGTTCGCCGCGCGCCTCGCCGACGCCAAGACGGTCTTCTGGAACGGCCCGATGGGCGTGTTCGAGCTCGAGCCGTACTCGCACGGCACCCGCGCCGTCGCGCAGGGCCTCATCGACTCCGACGCGTTCACCGTCGTCGGCGGCGGCGACTCCGCCGCGGCCGTGCGCACCCTTGGCTTCGACGAGAACGCCTTCTCCCACATCTCCACCGGCGGCGGCGCGAGCCTCGAGTACCTCGAAGGCAAGTCCCTGCCCGGCCTCGAAGCTCTGGAGGACTGATCCCCATGCCCCGCAAGCCCCTCATGGCCGGCAACTGGAAGATGCACAACAACCACCTCGAGGCGATCGCGCTGGTGCAGAAGCTCGCGTTCGGCCTCAAGGACAAGGACTTCGAGGCCGTCGAGGTCGCCGTCCTGCCGCCGTTCACCGACCTGCGCTCGGTGCAGACCCTCATCGACGCCGACAAGCTGAAGATCGTCTACGGCTCCCAGGACGTGTCCGCGCACGACAAGGGCGCCTACACCGGCGAGATCGCCGCGTCGATGCTGGCCAAGCTCGGCTGCACCTTCGCCACGATCGGGCACTCCGAGCGCCGCCAGTACCACGGCGAGGACGACGCCCTGGTCAACGCCAAGACCAAGGCCGCGCTGAAGAACGGGCTCACCCCGATCGTCTGCGTCGGCGAGGGCCTGGACGTCCGCAAGGCGGGCGAGCAGGTGCCCTACACGCTCGCGCAGGTCGACGGCGCGCTCGACGGCCTGACGGCCGAACAGGCCAAGACGATCGTGATCGCGTACGAGCCGGTCTGGGCGATCGGGACCGGCGAGGTCGCCACCCCCGAGGACGCGCAGGAGGTCTGCGGGGCGATCCGCGGGCGTCTTGCCAAGCTCTACGACACCGACGTGGCCGAGTCGGTCCGGGTGCTTTACGGTGGTTCGATGAAGTCCTCGAACGTGGCGGGGATCATGGCGCAGCCCGATGTGGACGGCGGACTCGTCGGCGGCGCGGCGTTGGATGCGGACGAATTCGTCAAGATCTGCCGATACCGGGACCTTCCGGCGGTGAGCTGACGCCAAACTTCGACGCCCGTGGGGTGGGTTCTGCTGAACCACCGGCGCGTTCGTCGTACCCTTCATACCGGCAGGCAAACCGAACGTCCCTGCCGGACGTCCTATACATTCAAACGAGCCCCGCGGCCGCGGGGCGGCTCAGAAGGCGCTAACCGTGATTCTTGCAACCTCGATCGTGCTGATCATCACGAGCCTGCTCATGGTGGTGCTCGTGCTGCTGCACAAGGGCAAGGGCGGAGGGCTGTCGGACATGTTCGGCGGTGGGATCTCCTCCTCGCTCGGCGGGTCATCGGTCGTCGAGCGCAATCTGGACCGTCTCACGATCGGCACCGGAGTGATCTGGCTCGCCGCCATCGTGGTACTCGGATTCCTGTTCAAGGCCAAGGGCCTCTGACTGAGCGCAGCAGCGGCTGCATACAACCTTCGAAACGCGCCGGGGGCACTCGCTCCCGGCGCGCATGATTCACTTTGAGGAGTGTCCGTGGCTAGTGGCAGTGCCATTCGCGGTAGCAGGGTCGGCGCCGGCCCGATGGGCGAGGCGGAGCGCGGCGAGGCCGCCCCGCGCGTCATCGTCAGCTTCTACTGCGCCAACAAGCACGAGACCCGGCCCAGCTTCGCCAGCGACTGCCAGGTTCCCGAGACCTGGGACTGCCCGCGCTGCGGCCTTCCCGCGGGCACCGACTCCGCGAACCCGCCGGCCGCGCCGAAGAACGAGCCGTACAAGACCCACCTCGCCTACGTGAAGGAGCGCCGCTCCGACGCCGACGGCCAGGCCATCCTCGAAGAGGCCCTGGGCAAGCTGCGCGAGCGTCGCCGGCTCGTCCAGGCCGCCCTGGCCTCGGCGGCGCGCAACTAGCCGCCGCACGCCGCGCGTTCCGCGAGGACCCGGACCCGTCTGACGGGGCCGGGTCCTCGCGTTTTCCGCGTGTGCGCGGGGCGCGCACGTGCCGTCACGGAAAATGTCGGAGGGGCTCGCTACCGTGACGGTCATGACTTTGAGTATGGAAGCGGTGACCGTCGACAGCACGGAGCCGGGCAGTCTCGCGCGTTGGTGGGCCGACGCGCTCGACGGGAAGATCATCGCCGACTACGGCTTCTACCTCGCGGTCGCCGGGGCGGGCGCGGTGCTCGGGTTCCAGCGGGTGGGGGAGCCGACGCCTGGCAAGAACCGGGTCCACCTCGACTTCAAGGCCGCCGACCGGCTCGCCGAGGTGGCGCGGCTCAGGGGGCTCGGCGCGAGCGAGGTCGGCGAGCACGAGGTGCCGGGGATGGTCTGGACCGTCCTCGCCGATCCCGAGGGCAACCAGTTCTGCGTCTCCCAGGAGCTCCCAGCCGACTAGCCCGCGGGTGGTCGACGCGGGCGGGCGCCACGGCGACGGCGCCCGGTCCGCCCTGTTCTTCCGGAAAGATGAATGATCTTCGTCGGGAACGGGGTAGGAGCGGGACATGGCCGGAGTCGAAGAAGTCGATGTCGTAGTGGTCGGGCTCGGGCCCGGCGGGGAGAACGCCGCGGGGCTGCTCGCGGAGGCGGGGCTGGAGGTCACCGCCGTCGAGGCCGGGCTGGTGGGCGGGGAGTGCCCGTACTACGGGTGCGTCCCGACCAAGATGATGGTCAGGGCCGCCGACGCGCTCGGCGAGGCACGGCGGGTGCCGCGCTTCGCCGGACGGGCCGAGGTCGTCCCCGACCTCGGCGTGCCCGCCCGGCGCGTGCGGCAGGAGGCGACCGACGACTGGAACGACAAGGCCGCCGCCGACAGGCTCACCGGCAAGGGCGTCACGCTGGTGCGGGGGTACGGGGTGCTGACCGGGCCGCGTGAGGTGACCGTCGGGGACCGGGTGTTCCGTGGGCGCAGGGGCGTGCTGCTGAACCCCGGCACCGAGCCGGCGGTCCCGCCGATCGACGGGCTCGCCGACACCCCGTTCTGGACCAACCGCGACGCCGTCAAGGCGACCGAGGCACCGGCGTCGCTCGTGGTGCTGGGCGGGGGTGCGATCGGCGTCGAGCTGGCGCAGGTGTTCGCGCGGTTCGGGTCGGACGTGACGGTCGTCGAGGGCGGCGAGAGGCTCGTGGGGCCCCTTGAGCCGGAGGCGGGCGACCTGCTGCGCGAGGTGTTCGAGGCCGAGGGGATCACCGTGCACACCGGGGCCAAGGCGTCACGGGTGACGCACGACGGCGCGGGGTTCACGCTTGAGTTCGCGGGGGGCAGGGCGACCGGGGAGCGTCTGCTGGTCGCCACGGGCCGCAGGACCGACCTGGAGCGCCTCGGGGTGGCTTCCGCGGGGCTCGACCCCAGGGCGCGGACCATCCCCGTGGACGGCAGGATGAGGGCCGCCGACGGCCTGTGGGCGATCGGCGACGTCACGGGCGAGGGCGCGTTCACGCACGTGTCGATGTACCAGTCGGCGATCGCGGTCCGCGACATCCTCGGCCAGGACGGCCCCGAGGCCGACTACCACGCCCTCCCGCACGTCACCTTCACCGATCCCGAGATCGGCGGCATCGGCGTCACCGAGGCGAAGGCGCGCGCGGCGGGCCGCCCCGTCCGCGTCACCCTCACCCCCATCGGCGAGTCCACCCGAGGCTGGATCCACGAGGCCCCCGGCTTCATCAAGCTCGTCGCCGACGGCGAACACCTCGTCGGCGCCACCGTCGCCGCCCCCTACGCCGGCGAGATCATGGGCTTCCTCGCCCTGGCCATCCAAGCCCGCGTCCCCCTCCACACCCTCAAACACATGATCTACGCCTACCCCACCTTCCACCGAGCCATCGAAACCGCAGTAGCAACCCTCTAACCCCCCCAACCAACCACCCCGCAGGCCCCCACCCCAACCAAGACCCCCGAGCGGAACCCCCGCAAAGGGGTTCCAGCTCAGCCGTGGCCACGGACTCTGCCCGGAACCCCCCGTGAGAACCCCGGCCAGGCCGGGACCACGCCCTCGATCCTTGACGCCCCGCGAGGGTTCCACCTCAGCCCGGGCCACGGCCTCCGAGCGGAACCCCCTGCGAGATCTCCAGCCCAACCGAGGCCACGGACACTGCCCGGAACCCCCCGTGAGAGTTCCAGCCCAGCCGGGGCCACGGCCTCCGAGCGGAACCCCCGCGAAAGGGTTCCACCTCAGCCGGGGCCACGGCCTCCGAGCGGAACTCCCCGCGAAAGGGTTCCACCTCAGCCGGGGCCACGGCCTTTGGGTGGAAGACCCCAGAGTGATTGGGCGCGTCGCCGTCTGGACCGGAGGTCTGTGAGCCGCCAGGCGAGCAAGTCCGGAGGGAAGACGGCGACTTCCCGGCGCCCAATCACCGGCCGAGCGGAGCGAGGCCCAATAAACACAGCGGGGCGACTTCGTCGTCTGGGTGCTGCATGTGGAAGAGGGGTCGGGGAACGCGTTCGATCCGGCGCTCGGGCTGGTCAGGCCGCTCGACGGGCTTGAGCCGTCGGAGGGGGAGCCCGTGCTCACCAAGACCGCGCACAACGCGTTCACGACGACGGGGCTGCACAGGCTGCTGACCGAGCGGGGGATCACCGAGGTCTCGGTGTGCGGAATCCGCACCGAGCAGTGCGTGGAGACGACCGCGCGGGTGGCGTCCGACCTCGGGTTCTCGGTCCTGTTCGTCACCGAGGCGACCGCGACGCACCCGCTCGGCGCGCCGGGCACCCCGCCCGAGCTGCCGCTCGACGAACTCCTCGCCGACCCGCGCACCCTCCCGGCCGAGGAGGTCATCCGCCGGACCGAATACGCCCTCTCCGGGCGGTTCGCCAGAATCGTCACGATCGGGGAAGCCCTAGACTGACCAGATCATGCCCAAGGTCGTCTTCCTGCTCCTGCCCGGCGTGCACCTCCTCGACCTCGCCGGCCCGGCCCAGGTCTTCTCCTCCGCCGCCGAACTCGGCCACCCCTACACCCTCCACTACGTAGCCGACCGGGGGGTGCGGCGGGTGGAGTCGCATCAGGGGGTGGGGTTGGCGGTGGGGGAGGAGTGGCCGGAGCTCGGGGCGGAGGATCTTGTCGTGGTGCCGGGGTGGCATGGGACGAGTCCGGTGGGGGCGGGGTCGGCGCGTCGGCTGGCAGCGCACCACGCGGGGGGCGGGACCGTCGCGAGCGTGTGCGCGGGGGCCGACGCGCTCGGGAGGGCAGGGCTGCTCGACGGCCGCCGCTGCACCACCCACCACGAACTCCAGGACGAGCTAGCCCGGCGCTACCCGAAGGCGAAGGTCGTGCGCGACATCCTGTTCGTGTCGGACGACCGTGTGGTGACGTCGGCGGGCATCGCCAGCGGGACCGACCTCGCGCTGCACCTCGTCGCCGAGCGGCACGGCCCGGCCGCCGCCGCGCGGGTGGCCCGCTCGATGGTCGTGTACGTGCGGCGCAACGGCGACGAGCCGCAGGCCAGCGTCATGCTCGCGCACCGCGCCCACCTGTCGGACACCGTCCACAGGGTGCAGGACCTCATCGACGCCCGCTTCGCCGAACCCCTGGCGCTCGCCGACCTGGCCGCACAAGCCGGCGTCAGCCCCCGCACCCTCACCCGCCGCTTCGCCGAAGCCACCGGCCTCACCCCGCTCCGCTACCAGCAGCTCCTCCGCGCCGAACACGCCGAACGCCTCATCACCGCAGGCCGCACCATCGAGTCCGCCGCCCACGCCGTAGGCTTCCGCGACCCCCGCATGCTCCGCCGCCTCCGCACCCGCCCCCACCCCCACCCCCACCCCCAAACCCCCTAACCTCCGCCTTGCTCGCCTAGCGGCTCACAAGGCTCCGGAGGAACGGCCCCCGCCGAACGCCCGGGTGTTCCCGGCTGCGCCGGTCCCACGTCCCGAAGAGACCGCCAAAGCCCCAGGCGACCGCGGCCCCGACCCCGACGGTTTCGCCTGCACCGGTGCGACGGCGCAGAGGCCCGCAAAGCTCCGGGCGGATGCGGCCCCGAACCCGACGGTTTCGCCTGCGCCGAGGCGACGCCGCGGATGGGCGCAAGGCCCCGAGCAGACGCGTCCCCAAACGCGACGGTTGCGATTGCGCCGAAATGGTGGAGCGGAGGGGGCGCAAGGCTCCGGGCGGGCGTGGGCCTCGAACGGGGCGGTTCCCGGCTGGGCCGGGTCGCGGCCTCCGGGGCCCGCTGGTCCGACTTCTTGGCCTCCGCCTTGCTGGCCTGGCGGCTCGCAAGGCTCCGGAGGGGGCGGCCTCTGGCCGATCGCCCTGACGGTTCCGGCTGCGCCGGTCCCACGGCCCGGCGAGGCCCGCAAAGCTCTGGGTGGACGCGGCCCCGAACCCGACGATCCGGCTGTACCGGGGCCACGGCCTCCGGGCGGGCGTCGCCGTGAGGGTTCCGGCTGCGCCGGGGCCACGGCCCGAAGAGGCCCCCCGGGCCCCGGGCGGACGCGGCGGTTCCGGCTGCGGCGGGGTCACGGCGCGGAGGGGCGCGTAAGACTCCGGGCGGACGTGGTCCCCGAACGCGGCGGTCCCCGGCTGCGTCGGGTCACGGCCCCGGGCCCCGCTGACCCGACTTCTTGGCCTCCGCCTTGCTCGCCTGGCGGCTCGCAAGGCTCCGGAGGAAGGGCCCCGGCCGATCGCCCTGACGCTTCCGGCTGCGCCGGGCCACGGCCTCCGGCCTTACACGCCCGCGAGGGTTCCAGCTGAGCCGGGGCCACGGCCTTGGGTCTTGTGTCTCAGAGTGATTGGGCGCGTCGGCGTCTGGACCGGAGGACTTGGGAGCCGCTAGGCGAGCAAGTCCGGAGGGAAGACGTCGACTTCCCGGCGCCCAATCACCGGCCGAGCGGAGCGAGGCCCAATAAACACAGCCCAATCACCGCCGCGCCGGAGGCGTGGCAATCAAGCAGAGTCGCGGTAGAGGGCTAGGACTTCGGCTACGCAGGCGGGGCGGCGTTGGCCGTCGATTTCGATGGTTACTTTGAGGGTGCCCAGTTTGCCGGCGGGGGAGTTCTTGAGGTCCGTGAGGACTGCTTTGGCGCGGACCTTGGCGCCTACGGCGACGGGGGTGTGGAAGCGGACCTTGTTGAGGCCGAAGTTGACGACCATGGTGAGGGAGTCGACGGTGAAGATCTGCGCGACGTGGGTGGTGACGAGGCTGAGGGTGAGGTAGCCGTGGGCGATCGTCGTGCCGAAGGGGCTTTCGGTGGCGGCGCGCTCGGGGTCGACGTGGATCCACTGGTGGTCGCCCGTGGCGGCGGCGAACGTGTTCACCTGCTCCTGGGTGATCTCCTGCCAGTCGCTGTGGCCGAGTTCCTCGCCGACGGCCGCGGCGAACTCCTCCAGATCGGCGAACGTGCGCATGGGGGCATCTCCTCGGGGGTCGGTCTGATCTGGGATATTCCAGCACGACCCTTCGGCCTGCGCGAACCGGGCCCCGGGCGGCGGGCCGGTTGGACGGACGGTTCCGCTCTCTGATATCCGGGGCCGATGAACGAGATCATCGACTCTTCCGACACGTTCACCTCAGGCACCGTCCCGATCCCCGGCCAAGGGGGCGACGAGATCGCGGCGTACCTGGCCCGTCCGCTGGCGGCCGAGCCGCGCGGCGGAGTCGTCGTGCTGCACCACATGCCCGGGTACGACGAGGCGCACAAGGAGATCACGCGGAAGTTCGCCGCGCACGGCTACCTGGCGATCATGCCGAACCTGCACTTCAGGGACGCCCCCGGCGCGGACCCCGACGACGCGGCCGCCGCGAACCGCGCCAACGGCGGCGTCCCCGACGCGCGGCTCGTCGGCGACGTCGAGGCCGCGGCCGCCTACCTGCGCGGCATGCCGAACTCCAACGGGAAGGTCGGCGTGATCGGGTACTGCTCGGGCGGCCGTCAGGCGTTCCTCGCGGCCTGCACGGTCGACCTCGACGCGGCGGTGGACTGCTACGGCGCGTTCGTCACCGCCCACTCGCCCGACGGCTTCCCGATCGCGGTCCCGCCCATCGTCGGGCTCGCGCCCGAGCTGCGTTGTCCGCTGCTCGGCCTGTTCGGCGCGGACGACAAGTTCCCCGCGCCGGGCGAGACCGCGGAGTTGTCGGCGGTCCTCACCGAGCTCGGCAAGGAGTTCGAGTTCCACACCTACGAGGGAGCGGGCCACGCGTTCTTCTCGACGAACCGCCCCGCCTACCGCCCGGAGGCCGCGGTGTCGGGCTGGGCGCGCGTCTTCGACTTCTTCGGCCGCCACCTCAACACCCCGTAGCTCGCGCGCCAGGCGGACGGACGGCGCACGCCGCCGCCGTCCGCCGCCGTGGCAGGCTGGGGCCATGTGCACCTACCACACCGAGTTCGCCGATCTGGAGGGCAGCGCCAAGGGCAAGGACGGATGGTTCTCCGTCACCCGCGCGGCCGTCTACGTCGACCACCCCTACCACGCGCAGCTCGAGCACTCGGTGAACATCGACTTCACCGCGCCCGAGCTCGGCCCCGCCGCGCGCGTCGCCGTCGAGCTGACCGAGGAGTCCGCGCGCGCCCTCGTCGCGGCGATCGAGGCCGCGCTGGCCGCCGCGCCGCCCGGCCTCGCCGCGAGCCCCACGCGGGCCCCTGCGACGCCCTGAGCGCCGCGCAGCGCCCTCACCCGAGGAAGGACGCGTCGTTGTAGACGACGGGTTCGCCGTCACGCCAGTGCGAGACCGACGCGTTCGCGACGGTCTCCTTCTCGATCTCCATCACCTCGGCCTCGGTGAGGCCCTCGATGATGTAGCGGAACAGCACGATGATCGCGTCGTGGGTGGCGATGAGGACGCGTCCGTCGGAGGGGAGTTCGGCGAGGACCGACCGCAGCCGCTGGGCGACGTCGGTCCACGACTCGCCGCCGGGCGGCCGGTAGTAGAACTTGCCCAGGAGCGCCTGTCTTGCGTGCTCCTCGGGGAACCTGCGCCGGACGCCGAGGGGGGTGAGGCCGCCGAACGCGCCCATGTCGCGGTCGCGCAGCCGCTCGTCAAGCCGAATCCCGGAAGACAGGCCGGAAGACAGGCCCGCGGTGGCCAGCGCTATACGCGCGGTCTCCAGCGCGCGCACGTACGGCGAGGACAGCACGAGCGTCGGCGGCGGCCGCTCGGCGAGGATGCGGCCGACCGCGGCGGCCTGCTTCTCGCCGAGCGGGGTCAGCGGGATGTCGGGTTCGCGCTCGGGGATGTCGAGGGTGTCGGCCCCGGCCTCGATCGCGGTCTCCCGCGCGACGTTGCCCGTGCTCTGCCCGTGCCGGATCAGCGTCAGCTCCATGGGGCCGTCCTACCCCGTCGCGGGCGCGGCGCGTCAGCGTCCGGAGATGAGGTCCGCCACCTTCGCGATCTTCGACGTCTTGCGCAGCCCGCGTTCGCGCGCGTCGGCCCGCTTGTACAGCCCGTACATCAGGTGGACGCCGAGCCAGCGCAGGGGTTCGGGCTCCCAGGGCCGCACGTGCCAGTCGACCCACGGCAGCTCGGTGAGCTCGGTGCGCTCGCCGAGGACGAGGTCGCGCAGGGTACGTCCGGCGAGGTTGGTCGTGGCGACGCCGTGGCCGGTGTAGCCGCCCGCGTGGCCGAGGCCGCTGCGCCGGTCGAGCGCGGCGGTCGAGCACCAGTCGCGCGGCACCGCGAGCACCCCCGACCAGGCGTGCGCGACGGGCACGCGCGCGGCGGCGGGGAAGAAGTCGGCGAGCATCGTGTGCAGCTGGCGGACGGTCCGCTCGTGGGTGCGGCCCGCGTCGTCTATCCGCGAGCCGTACCGGTAGGGCTTGCCGCGCCCGCCGAACGCGATCCTGCCGTCGGCGGTGCGCTGGGCGTACATGTAGTAGTGGGCCATGTCGCCGAGCAGCTCCGCGCCCCGCCACCCGATCTCGTCGAGGACGCCCGCGGGCAGCCGCTCGGTGACGATCATCGAGCTGTTCATCGGCAGCCAGTCGCGGTGCAGCGGCCGGAACGCCGCGGTGAACCCCTCGGTGCCCCGGATGACGTACTCGGCGGTCACCCGTCCGTAGGGGGTGATCGCCGCGGCCGACGAGGTGATGCTGCGCGGCCGCAGCGCGGTCACCTCGGTGCCCTCGTACAGCTCGACGCCGAGCTCCTGCACGACCCTGGCGAGGCCGCGTACCAGCTTGGCGGGCTGCACGCGCGCGCAGTGCGGCGTGTACATGGCGTCGACGGCCCCCGCGACCCTGACGCGTTCGCCGGGATCGATCCGGTACAGGTCGTCCTCGCCCCACCCCCACGCCCGGGAATGCTCGATCTCCTGCCGCATCCGCCACCGCTGCGCCCGGTTGCGCGCGACGGTGACGAGCCCGTCGTGGACGAGGTCGGCGTCGATCTCCTCCTTGCCCGCGACCGCGACGACCTCGGCGACCGAGTCGAACATCGCGTGCTGCAGCCTGATCACCGCGTCGCGGCCGAACCGCTCGGCGTACGCCGAGGCCGACCCCGCGAGCTCACCGACGACCCAGCCGCCGTTGCGGCCCGACGCGCCGAACCCGGCGAACTCCTTCTCGAGCACCACGATCCGCAGATCGGGCCGCGCCTTCTTGAGGTAGTAGGCGGTCCACAGGCCGGTGTAACCGGCCCCGACCAGGCAGACGTCGGCCTGGAGGGAGCCCGGCAGGCGCGTCGCGGGGGAGGGGAGTCCCGTCTCGGCGAACCAGTGGGACACCGCGCCGTTCACAAAAGCCATGGTCACATCCTGCTTTATCCGGCCGGGGGAGACCAACATCACGCCTCCTCGGGGGCCTGGGAAACGGGGTTCACATGAACCTGTAACACGCGTCGGAGATTCTTACTGAATCGAGAAAGAAGGGGGATTCCGATGATCACCGCCGCCGCGGCGACAGCCGCGTCAAGTACCAGGCCCTCCGGGCTCACCACTCGTCGGCTCGGTCCGGGGGACCGCGCCGAGGTCGTCGCGATGCACGAGCGCTGCTCGATGGCCAGCCGACGGCTGCGCTACTTCAGCGCCAAGCCGAAGCTGCCGCAGCGCCTGTTCGACGTGTTCTGCGACCGCTCCCGCGGCCTTTCCCTGGCCGTCGAGGACGCCGACGGCAGGATCGTCGCGCTCGGCCACATGATGTACGGCACCGCCCAGGGGACGGCGGAGCTGGCGTTCCTCGTGGAGGACGCGTGGCAGAGCCGGGGGATCGGCCGTCGGCTCGCCGAGCTGCTGATCGAGGCGGGCACGGCCGAGGGGCTCGCCGAGCTGCGGGCCAGCGTGTTCAGCGAGAACGCCAAGATGCGCAAGCTCCTCACGTCGATGGGCGGCCTGACCCGCCGCACCGACGACCCTGCGGTCCTGGAGATCGTGCTGTGCCTGCGGGAGCGGGCCGCCGCGTAACTGGAGCGCTCCACTCCTGCGACGATTGCCGGGTGGCGATCTACGACGATCCAGAGGCATACGAGCTGTCCTGCGCGTTCCGTGACGTGCCCGCCGAGGCCGACGCGCTGCTGACGTGGTCGGCCAGGCACGGCCGTCGGGCGCGGACCGTGCTGGAGCTCGCGGCGGGGCCCGCCGAGCACGCGCGTGAGCTGGTCCGCAGGGGGCTGAGCTGCACCGCGCTCGACCTGAACGCCGCG
This sequence comes from Actinocorallia sp. A-T 12471, assembly GCF_033875155.1. Taxonomy (NCBI): domain Bacteria; kingdom Bacillati; phylum Actinomycetota; class Actinomycetes; order Streptosporangiales; family Thermomonosporaceae; genus Actinocorallia; species Actinocorallia sp. A-T 12471. The sequence continues at coordinate 66,408 of NZ_JAWZTE010000021.1, forward strand.
ATGTGCGCGTACGCCAAGGCGAAGGAGCCGAGGCTCGAGGTGGTGCAGGCGGATATGACGGACTTCGACCTTGGCGCGCGGTTCGACCTTGTGGTCACGATGCTGGACAGTACGGCCCATCTGCACACCCTTGACGCGTTGGCCGCGCACTTCCACCGCGCCGCGGCCCACCTCGCCGAGGGCGGCGTCTACATCCTGGAGATGAGCCACCCGTCCGACCGGCTCGGGCGCGGCTCGTCCACCACGACCTCGTGGACCACGGAACGTGACGGGACCACCGCGGACGTCACCTGGGGCTCGCTGGACGATCCCCTCGACCCGCTCACCCAGATGGTCGACGACCACGTCGTCATCCGGGTCACCGAGCCGCCCACGCGTCCCGGCGGCCCCTACCGGGTGCGGACGGCCGAGGGGGTCGTGCCGTTCCGCTTCTGGACCGCGACCGAGCTCCAGGCGGCCGTACGCGTCGCGGCCCTTGAGCACCCCGAGACTGCCCTGGAGATCGTCGCCCAGTACGGCGACTTCTCCGACATCGCCCCGACGGCTCCGGAGGCATGGCGGCTGATCAGCGTGTTCCGCAGGGCCCCCGACGCGTCCGGCACGCGAGTATCCTCCGAACATGTCTGAACCGATGAGCGCCTTCGAGACCGAGCGGTTCATCAACGAGATGATCCCGCTCGTCGCACACCACCTGACCGAGGGCGGCAGATTCCGGATCAGCGCGTACACGCCGGAGCTCCAGGCCGCGTTCCAGGAGGTCACGAGCCGCACGTCCGCCGCGCTGGGCCGTCCCCTGATGGGCTACACCAACGGCCGCGAGTTCTGGATAGTCCCCTCCGACACCGAAACCGCACAAACCCCCCTAACCCCCTAACCCCTCCCGCAGTCCGTCCGGGACCGCGAGGAAGCCTCGCTCCCTGCGCGAGTGGCCTCGACCTCAGCGCCGCGCCCCTGGGCCAAACTCCCCGCAGTCCCTTCGGGACTGCGGGGAGAGCGCGCCCCTTGCGGGGAGAGCGCGCCCCTTGCGGGGAGAGCG
>NZ_JAWZTE010000022.1:0-52111 GCF_033875155.1 Actinocorallia sp. A-T 12471
CCGTTTTCCACCCTTGCGGGCTTCTTTCGGAGCAACCCTTCTAACTTACCAGGCTTCCGGAGCTTGTCAACCCCATCTGCCCGACTTTCACGCTGTGCCCTAGATCCGCTACTTTCGTGGCTTTCTCCGGAGCAACCCTTCTAACTTACCAGACCTGTCTGAAGTGTCAAACTTCGTCCCGGTCTGTCGCTTTTGGGGGCGGCGAACCGCACCCTCAGGCGGGTGGATCAGAAGGGGTTCCCCGCGATCGGCCGCCCCTCGGTTTCCCTCGTTGCGGCCCGCTCTCAGTGGGGCGAAGCAAACGTTATTCCCCTTCTCCGCACTCGTCAAACCAGCCACGGCACGGAACCTGCCATCCGCCGACCGGGCGGGACCGGCACCGGTCCCGCCCACGAGTGCGGCCCACTGGTCAGCCGCCAGGCCGGGGGCTCACGGGTCACGCCTAAGGGTCAGGCCCACAGGTGAGGGGCCCACGGGTCAGGGCAGGAGGACGACCTTGCCGGTGGTCCTGCCGCCCGCGACCGCCTCGTACGCCTTGGCCGCGTCGGCGAGCCGGAACGTCGCGTCCAGGTGGACGCGCACGGAACCGTCGGCCACCAGGGCGGTCAGGTCCGCGAGGTCGTGGGCCGACGGCCTGACGTTCACCGCCTCAAGCCGAATCCCCCGCTCCGCCGCCTCGTCCCGCGTCAGTCCGAGGTTCGCCCCGATCGCCCCGATCAGCAGGCCGCCCGGCCGCAGGACGCTCGCGGAACGCGGTCCGCTCTCGCCGCTGACCAGGTCGAAGACCACGTCGAGGCCGGACAGGACCTCGGTGTAGTCGGTGTCCCGGTAGTCGATGACCTCGTCCGCGCCGAGCCCGCGCACGAACGCGTGCTTCGGCTCCGACGCCGTCCCGACGACGTGCGCGCCGCGCAGCTTGGCGAGCTGGACCGCGAGATGCCCGACGCCCCCGGCCGCCCGGTGGATCAGCACCCGCTGCCCGGCCTGGATATCCGCGATCCCGTACAGGGCCTGGTACGCGGTGAGACCGGCGAGCGGCAGCGCCCCCGCGATGTCCACCTCCACCGACGCGGGCCGCCGCACGATCTCGTTCGGCGAGACGAGCACGTACTCCGCGTGCGTCCCCGCCTCGGCCGGGAACCCGACGAACCCGAGCACCTCGTCGCCGACGCCGAACGCCGAGACGCCGGAACCGACCGCCGCGACCGCGCCCGCGACGTCCCAGCCGAGGGTGAACGGCGGCTCGCCGAGCAGCGGGTAGTACCCGGCGCTGACGGCGGCGTCCACCGGGTTGACGCCGGCCGCCGCGACCCGCACGAGGACCTGTCCCGGCCCGGGCTCCGGCGTCTCCACGTCGATGAGCTGCAACACGTCGGCGGGCGTTCCGACGGTGTCCTGGGTGAGCTTGCGCATATCTGCCTCCATGTTCCGGTGATCTGCGTTCACCCTGCCCGGAGCCGGTATCCCTTGGAAAGAAGGCACCTTTGGGATATATAGGTACCTTATGGAAACCATCCAGGTCAGCGAGTCGTGCGCCTCCCCCGCCGACAGGACCCGCATCCGCTTCGACGCCGACGCCTACCTCGCCGAGTGCGCGTCCCGCACGGTGCTCGCCGCGCTGTCGGACAAGTGGACGTGCCTGCTGGTCGACGCGCTCAGCGGCGGGCCGGTCAGGTTCGGGGAGCTGCGCCGCAGGATCGGCGGGATCACCCAGAAGAGCCTCACCTCGACGCTGCGGACGATGGAGCGCGACGGCCTCGTCAGCCGGACCGTCTACCCGACGATCCCGCCGAAGGTCGAGTACGAACTGACCGAGCTGGGCCGGAGCGTCATCAGGCTGATGAGCGGGGTCAAGGAGTGGGCCGAAGTCCACGTTGATGAGATCCTCGCCGCCCGCGCGCGCTACGACGAGCTCGCCACCCGCGAGGTCGAGCCGGTAAGGGCTGGGACAGGTATCCGCCGGTGAAGACGACGGCCTCGGCGATGATCCAGAGGGCCGCGGTGGCCGTCAGGAGGACGTCGAGGGCGTCGGGGTCGTCGTTCAGGAGCAGCGCCCCGGCGAACGCGAGGACGAGCGCGGGGACGGCGACGACGAGCGAGTACGAGACGGCGGTGTGGAAGCCCTCGAGGCAGGCCGGGTCGGCGAGGGAGCCGTCGGACGAACAGAAGGCGGCCTCGCCCCAGCCGCCGTAAGCCGACAGCAGCCAGAGCAGCGCGAGGGCCGCGTTGGCGGCGGCGGGAAGCGCCGGCGACACCCTCCAGGGGCCGGGCCGGTCCATGCCCGCCTACATAACACCAAAAGGGCGGCCCCGTCACGGGACCGCCCTTCTGTGTGCACGACTGTGCGCGCGACCGGGACTTAGAAGTCCATGCCGCCCGCGTCGGGCATGCCGGCCGGGGCCGGGTTCTTCTCGGGCTTCTCGGCGATGACGGCCTCGGTGGTGAGGAACAGGGCAGCGATCGACGCCGCGTTCTGCAGCGCCGAGCGGGTGACCTTCGCCGGGTCGATGATGCCGGAGGCGAACATGTCGACGTACTCGCCGGTGGCGGCGTTCAGGCCCTGGCCCGCGGGCAGGTTGCGGACCTTCTCCACCACGACGCCGCCCTCAAGGCCGGCGTTGACGGCGATCTGCTTGATCGGCTCCTCGAGCGCCTTCTTGACGATCGCGGCGCCGGTGGCCTCGTCGCCCGCCAGGTCGAGCTTGTCGAACGCGTTGACCGACGCCTGCAGCAGCGCCACGCCACCGCCGGGGACGATGCCCTCCTCGACGGCCGCCTTCGCGTTGCGAACGGCGTCCTCGATGCGGTGCTTGCGCTCCTTGAGCTCGACCTCGGTGGCCGCGCCCGCCTTGATGACGGCGACGCCGCCGGCGAGCTTGGCGAGGCGCTCCTGGAGCTTCTCGCGGTCGTAGTCGGAGTCGGTGTTGTCGATCTCCAGGCGGATCTGGTTGACCCGGCCCTGGATCTCGGTCGCGTCACCGGCGCCCTCGACGATGGTGGTCTCGTCCTTGGTGATGACGACCTTGCGGGCGCGGCCCAGCTGGTCGAGGGTCACCGAGTCGAGCTTGAGGCCGACCTCTTCGGTGATGACCTGGCCGCCGGTCAGCACGGCGATGTCGCCGAGCATGGCCTTGCGGCGGTCACCGAAGCCCGGGGCCTTGACGGCGACGGACTTGAAGATGCCGCGGATCTTGTTGACGACCAGCGTGGCAAGGGCCTCGCCGTCGACGTCCTCGGCGATGATCAGCAGCGGCTTGCCGGCCTGCATGACCTGCTCGAGCACCGGCAGCAGGTCCTTGTTGGAGGACGCCTTGCCGCCGACGATGAGGATGTACGGGTCGTCGAGCGACGCCTCCATCCGCTCGGGGTCGGTCACGAAGTAGGGCGAGATGTAGCCCTTGTCGAAGCGCATGCCCTCGGTGAGCTCGAGCTCGAGGCCGAAGGCGTTGCTCTCCTCGACGGTGATGACGCCTTCCTTGCCGACCTTGTCCATCGCCTCGGCGATGAGCGAGCCGATCTCGGGGTCGGCGGCGGAGATGGAGGCCGTCGAAGCGATCTGCTCCTTGGTCTCGATCTCCTTGGACAGCTGGGAGAGCTGCTCGGAGACGGCGGCGACCGCGGCCTCGATGCCCTTCTTCAGGGACATCGGGTTGGCGCCGGCGGCGACGTTGCGCAGACCCTCGCGCACGAGCGCCTGGGCCAGGACGGTGGCGGTGGTGGTGCCGTCACCCGCGACGTCGTCGGTCTTCTTGGCGACCTCCTTGACCAGCTCGGCGCCGATCTTCTCCCAGGGGTCCTCGAGCTCGATCTCCTTGGCGATGGAGACACCGTCGTTGGTGATGGTGGGAGCGCCCCACTTCTTCTCCAGCACGACGTTGCGGCCCTTGGGGCCAAGCGTCACCTTTACGGCGTCCGCGAGCTGGTTCATACCGCGCTCGAGACCGCGCCGGGCCTCCTCGTCGAACGCGATCATCTTGGCAGCCATCGGCTCCAGATCCTCCTCGTAGTGGATGCGGAACATGGCGGATCGGGTGGATGCCCGCGACGGACGGCCTCACCCTGCGAGCAGCCCCATGCATGCCACCCGAGAGCCTGACCTCATCGTCCCGACCCTGAAGCTTGTGTGGTTATCACTCTCACCTGGAGAGTGCCAGCACCTGTTTAGCACTCTCCCCCGTCGAGTGCAAGCCGCACTGGTGCTGACCAGCAGATGAACAGAAAATGACCCGCGCCCCCAAAGCGGGGTCGCGGGTCATGTGGGTCGACGCGTTACACGGCTCGGCCTGCTGGGCGGCTCGGCCCCGGCCTGCTAGACCGCTCGGCCTGCTAGACGGCTCGAACCAGGTCGGCCTGGGGGCCGCGGTCGGACTGGGTGATCTCGAACTCGACCCGCTGCCCCTGCTCGAGGGTGCGGTAGCCGTCCATCTGGATGGAGGAGTGGTGGACGAACACGTCACGGCCGCCGTCCACGGCGATGAAGCCGTATCCCTTGTCCGCGTTGAACCACTTCACGGTGCCCTGCGCCATGCCTGAACCCTGACTCGAGCCGCGGCCCCCCTGGACCGCGGAACGGCCGGGGAGTCCACCTCGGACGCCCCGATCCCCGTTCGTGATCGCCCGGAGATCCGGGCGTGATGGGGATGGCAATGGAACATACATGGGTGTATCAGACAGGGGGAATGTTCCGGCCGAGTGTGGCCACCATTGTGTCGCCGTGCACAAATCCCGGGAAACGCGAAAGGGCTTTCCCATTCTGACGGGAAAGCCCTTTCTGTAAAGTCGCTGTCTCAGGCGCCGCCGGCGACCGCCGGGATGATGGACACCTGGACGCCCGCCGGGGTCGGCGTGTCGAGGCCCTGCTCGAACCTGACGTCCTCGTCGCCGACGTAGACGTTGACGAATCGGCGCAGCTTGCCGGTGTCGTCAAGGACGCGCGCGGAGATGCCCGTGTAGTTCGTCTCGAGGTCGGCGATGACCTCGCGGAGGGTGTCCCCGGTCGCCTTGACCTCGGACTCGCCACCCGTGTAGGTGCGCAGGATCGTGGGAATGCGGACGGAAACGCTCATATCTAGACTCACACCAATCCGGTAGCGCGGAACGCCTCGATCGAGGGCGCGATGTTGGCGGACGGCTTGGCGACCTGGGCCACCGCGTCCAGGGTCTTCAGTCCTTCGCCCGAGTTGATGATGACGGTCTCCAGCGACGGGTCGAGTTGGCCGCTGTCGATGAGCTTCTTCAGCACGCCGACGGTGACGCCGCCCGCGGTCTCGGCGAAGATCCCCTCGGTCCTGGCGAGCAGCCGGATGCCGTCGACGACCTCGGTGTCGGTGACGTCGTCGATCGCGCCGCCGGTGCGGCGGACGGCGTCGAGCACGTAGGGGCCGTCGGCGGGGTTGCCGATCGCCAGGGACTTGGCGATGGTGTCGGGCTTGACCGGGCGGATCACGTCGAGACCGGCCTTGAACGCCGCCGAAACCGGGCTGCACCCCTCGGCCTGCGCGCCGTACACCTTGTAGGGCTTGTCCTCGACAAGGCCGAGCTTGATGAGCTCCTGAAACGCCTTGTCGATCTTGGTGAGCTGCGAGCCCGACGCGATCGGGACGACGATCTGGTCGGGCAGCCGCCAGCCGAGCTGTTCGGCGATCTCGTACCCGAGGGTCTTGGAGCCCTCGGCGTAGTACGGCCTGACGTTCACGTTGACGAACGCCCAGTCCTCCTGCTCGCCCGCCAGTTCCGAGGCGAGGCGGTTGACGTCGTCGTAGTTGCCGTCGACGGTCACGAAGGTGCCGTCGTACACGGCGGTGGTGATGATCTTCTGCTGCTCCAGGTCGGAGGGCACGAAGACGGCGCTGCGGATGCCCGCGCGGGCCGCGGCCGCGGCGACGGCGTTGGCGAGGTTGCCGGTCGACGGGCAGGCCAGCACCTTGAAGCCCAGCTCGCGGGCGGCGGCGAGGGCGACCCCGACGACCCGGTCCTTGAAGGAGTGGGTGGGGTTGCCGCTGTCGTCCTTGACCCACAGGGAGCTCAGGCCGAGCGCGGACGCGAGCTGGTCGGCCTTCACCAGACGGGTGAAGCCGGGCTCGGTGTTGGGGATCTCGGCGACGTTCGACGGCACCGGAAGAAGGTCCTTGTAACGCCAGATGTTGCGGGGCCCCGCCTCGATGGACTCCCTCGTGACGTTCGAGACGTCGTAGGAGACCTCGAGCGGGCCGAAACACTCGGCACAGGCGTAGTACGGGCCGAGTTCCACGGAATTGCCGCATTCGCGGCAGGTGAGCGCGGTGGCGTTACCCAGGTTGGGCATGAGTTCGAGGCCCCTCCCTCATCTTCCCTGCGCCGATCTGGTCGCAGGCCGGAGTTGGCACCTGTTCCGCGCCTACGCGCAACGGCTGCGCGGGCTGTCGGAAGGGTTGCCGGGGCTTCGCAGGGCCGGTCCCTCCACCCCTCTGGATGAGCGCCCGTCAGAAAGCGACGGGCGTGTATGAAGTTGTGCCCCGACTTTACCTCAGGTGTCCGTTCCACCGAACGGCCGGGGCGGCCGCCCTGTTGGACCGTGCCCGTCCGGGGTTGGACCGTGCTCTTTTGTGAGTTGCGCCACCGGGCGGCAGGTCAGGGCGCACCTGGTCCGGGAACCGTGTGATGTGCCGTGCGACACTTTTGTCCATGCAGGTACTCGTCGCCAGCAATCGCGGCCCGGTCTCGTTCCGCCGCGCCGAGGACGGCACCCTGACCATGCGCCGGGGAGGGGGCGGACTCGTCTCCGGCCTCGCCTCCGTCGCCTCCGGCACCGACCTTCTGTGGGTTTGCGCGGCCCTGTCTGACGACGACCGCACGGCGGCCCGTCAGGACCCCGAAGGTCGCCTCGACAAGGCGGGCCACGACACCGGGGCCGTACGGATGCTCGACATCCCGGAGAAGACCTTCCATCGGGCTTACAACTCCGTCGCGAACTCGACCCTCTGGTTCATCCACCACCTGCTGTACGCGACGCCGACGGCCCCGCACTTCGACGCGGTCTTCCGGCGCGACTGGCAGGCTTATACGGCCTATAACGCCGCGTTCGCCGGGGCGTTGGGGCAGGACGCCGAGCAGGGCGCGAAGGTCGTCGTGCAGGACTACCACCTGGCTTTGGTGCCGGGGATGCTGCGCGAGGCACGGCCCGACCTGCGGATCGCGCACTTCTCGCACACGCCCTGGGCGCCGCCCGCGTACTTCCGGCTCCTCCCGGACGACATCGGCGCGGCCCTCCTCGAGGGGATGCTGGGGGCCGACCACCTCGGGTTCCTGTGCGACAGATGGGCCGAGGCGTTCCTGAGCTGCTGTGACGAGATCCTCGGCGCGCGGGTCGATCCCGTCGCGGGGACCGTGACGCACCGGGGGCGGACGACGCGCGTCGGCGTGCACGCGCTGGGGATCGACGGGCCCGAGCTGCGCGAGCGGGCGGGGCGCGCGGACGTCGCCGAGCGGATGGCGGCGCTGCGCGAGCAGGTCGGGGACCGGCAGCTGCTGCTGCGGATCGACAGGACCGAGCTGTCGAAGAACATCGTGCGGGGGCTGGCGGCGTACTGGGAGCTGCTGCTGAACCATCCCGAGTGGCGTGGACGGGTGGTGCACCTGGCGTTCGCGTACCCGTCGCGTACTGATCTCGCGGAGTACCGGGCGTACACGGCCGAGGTCGAGCGGCTCGCGGCGGAGATCAACGACGAGTTCGGCACCGACGACTGGACGCCGCTGATCCTCGAGGTCAAGGACGACTACGCGCGCTCCCTGGCGGCCTACCAGCTCGCCGACGTGCTCGTGGTGAACCCGATCAGGGACGGGATGAACCTCGTCGCCAAGGAGGGTCCCGTCCTGTCGGACAAGGGATGCGCGCTTGTGCTCTCCCGCGAGGCGGGCGCGGCGGCCGAACTTTCCGACGACGCGCTGATCGTCAACCCCTTCGACGTCTCCCAGACCGCGGAGATGCTGAACCAGGCCCTCCTGCTCAGCCCGGACGACCGCAAGGCCCGCGCGAAGCGCCTCTCGGACGCCGCGACGGCCCTTCCCCCTACCCGCTGGTTCGCGGAGCAGCTCGCCGCCTTGGACTAAAGACAACGGGCCGTCCCTTCGGGACGGCCCGGAAAAGAGCCCCTGCGGGGCATAGAGCCCGCAGAAGGAGGCCCCTCCGGGGCTCCCCGTGCGTAGCGGGTCCCCGTGGGACGGTCCCAGGGCGTAAGGCCCCCGCGCGTAGCGGGTTTCTCCTGAGCGGGGTCAGGAGTAGGACTCGCCCAGGGTGGCTCGGACTTGTTTGCGGGCCTCGTGGATGCGGGACTTGACGGTGCCCAGGGGGAGGTTGAGCTGGGCGGCGATCTCGCTGTACTCCAGCTGGGAGACGTCGCGCAGGACGAGGGCCTGGATGAGGTCGGGCTTCTTGGCCTCGAGCTCTTCCATGGCCTCGAGGATGTCGACGCGGGAGCCCGCGATGACGCTCGTGCGGCGCGGGTCGGGGCGCTGCGAGGGCAGCTCGCCGGCCTGCTCGACCGAACGGCGCTTGAGCGACCGGTAGGTCGAGCGCGCCGAGTTGGCCACGACCACATGCAGCCACGTGGAGAACCGCGAGCGGCCCTCGAACCTGTGGATGTTGCGCGCCACCTGCAGCAGCGCGTCCTGACATGCCTCTTCGGCGTCCTGCCTGCACGGCAGGAACCTGCCGGTGTGCCGCAGGACGTCGCTTTGGATCAACCCGAGGAGTTCGTTAAGAGCGCCCTGGTCTCCCTGGGCGGCCTTCAAGGCCAGCTCTTCGGTCCGTTCGTTGAACGCCATCCGCTTCCGCTCCCCTTCATGACCGCTCAAAGGGCATGATATCGGGGTGTCCATGCCTTCAGCCGTCGGCCGTTACCGAATCGATCGAGTCCTCGGACAGGGGGCTTTCGCCTCAGTCTGGCTCGGCCTGGACGACGACCTGAACGACCAGGTCGCCATCAAGGTCCTGTCCGGGGCTCTCCTTGACGATCTGGACGTGCGCAACCGCTTCCTGGAAGAGGCCCGTATCCTGCGGCGGGCCGACTCCGAGCGGCTCGTCCGGGTGCACGAGTTCGGCGAGCTGCCCGACGGCCGCCCGTACTTCGTCATGTCCTATGCCGACCGGGGGTCGCTGTCGGACCGGATGAAACAGGGCGGTCCACTTCCGGTCAGCACCGCGCTGGCGTTCGTCGAGGACATCGCCCAGGGCGTCGAGGTGATCAACGAGCTCGGCGTGATCCACCGCGACCTGAAGCCGTCGAACATCCTTTTCCAGACGACGAAGGACGGCCAGGGCGAACGGCTGCTCATCGCCGATCTCGGACTCGCCAAGGCCCTGGCGCACGCGTCCGGCGCGTTCACGCTGCCGGTAGGGACGCCCGGTTACATGTCGCCGGAGCAGGCGAGGTTCGGCGGCGGCCTCGACGTCCGCGCCGACGTGTACGGCGTCGGCGCGCTCAGCTACCACCTGCTGGCCGGGCGCGCCCCCGGGCCCGCGCCGGTGAAGGTGCCGCCGAGCGCGCACAACCCCGAGGTGACGCCGGAGATCGACGCCGTCATCCTGAAGGCCCTGGAAGCCGACCGTGAGCTGCGCTGGCCGACGGCCGCCGCCTACGCGAACGCGATCGCGGCGCTGCGGCGCGGCGAGGCCCCGCTGTCGCCCGGCCCGCGCCGTCCGCCGCCCCCCGCGGCGATGACCTCGCCCGACCTGCCGAGCTTCGAGCCCTACGGCAGGGCGGCCGGGCCGCCGCCGCCCCCTGAGCCGCCCAGGAGGCCCCAGTACCGGCCCGAGGACGAGACCCAGGCCGTCCGGTACCCCGAGACCGACGACGCGACGGTGCTCGACCACAACGCGCTGCTCGACCGTCAGCCGCCCCGGGACACCCCGTTCGGCAGGCAACCCCAGCAGCCACAGCAGCCCCCACAGCACCCCGGGCAGCAGTACGCGCCCACGCCGCCGAACCCTCCGGCGTCCTCGTCCGCGCAGGGGCAGCCTCCCGCGCCGCGTCCAGCGAGACAGCGCCTGCTCATCCCTGCCGTGGTCACCGCGGGTGTGCTCGTGCTCGGCGCGGTCGCGGCCGTCCTGGTCCGGCTCACCGACGGCGGCCCAGAACCGAAGCCGACCGCGACGATCGCGCTGGTCCCCCTGGCCGACCCGAGCCAGAAGATCCAGCTGAGCGTGCCCGCCGCGTGGGTGCAGGACACCGACCAGGACACCTGGAACCCGGCGGAGAACGCGGGCGTCGCCGACTCCACCGCGCGTCCGGTGCTGCGCGCGACCACCGACAAGGACGACTTCAGGCCCGCCGACGCCACGTCACCCGGCGTGTTCGTCGGCCTGACGACCGCGCTGCCGCTGCCGCCCGAGGGCGAGTCCGACCACTCGGCGGCGGAGGACGGCGGCTGCGTCAAAGGTGAGACCCGGTCGCTGAAGATCGGCGATCTCGGCGCGACGATCACCCCGTGGACCCAGTGCAAGACGGGGGTTCCGTCGATCACCGAGGTCGGCGTGGTGAAGGACGACCAGAGCTTCGGCGCGTGGGTCCGCATCAAGCAGACCGACGAGACCGACATCAGCGACCAGATCCTGCGGACGCTGAAGCTCCAGGCCCCCTAGCGCGCTAGACCCGCACATGCTCGGGCCGTCCCCCGTAGGCGACGAGCCTGGCGAGGGGTCCGCGCAGCCGCGCCATCACCCTGGGCGGCGGCAGTTTCGGCGGCGCGCCCGCGAGCGTCGGCGCGACGAGCCTGCCCTGCGCGGCCCGCTGGAACCCCTGGACGAGCACCGTCGCGGGCATCCTGCGCCGCTGGACCGCCGCGAGGTCGGCGACGTCGAGGGTCCCGTCGCGCAGCGGCCGCGCGAGCCGGTTCGCGGCGGCGACGGCGTCCTGGATCGCGAGGTTGATGCCGACCCCGCCGATCGGCGACATCGCGTGCGCGGCGTCGCCGAGGCACAGCAGTCCCGGCCGGTACCAGCGCTTCAGCCGGTTCACCGCGACGCGCAGGGTGCTGGTCGTCTCCAGCGCGCGGGCGCGGTCGGCGAGCCACGGGATCAGCTCGGCGACGTTCTCGCCGACGACGTGTGGATCGTCCACGTTCATCCCCTTGCGCACGACATAGCCGCACTGCCAGTGCGTCCCCCGGTCGATCATCGCGACGAGCCGGCCACGGGAGACCCGTAGGAACAGCTCGTCCGGGTCGTCGGGTTCCTTGGGGAGCGCGAACCACGCGACGTCCATCGGCGCGCCGATCTCGTGCAGCGGGAAGCCCGCGCGCAGCGTCGAGTTCCTGCCGTTGGCGACGACGACGAGGGCGGCCCGCAGCGTCCGGTCGACGCCTTGCGCGCACCGGTAGCGCAGCCTGCCTCCGGACGCGTCGAGGACCTCGCAGCCCATCTTGAGGGTGAAGCCGGGGAAGCGGGCGGCCTCTTCGGCGAGGAAGTCGAGGAAGTCCCACTGCGGCACGAGCGCGATGTAGGGGTGGCGGCCGCGCAGTCGGCTGAGGTCGGCGACCACAAGGCGCTCGGCGTCGGTGACGACGGCCATCCGGGACACCCTGCGCTGCGGCAGCCGGGCGAAGCGCGCGCCGACGCCGAGCTCGTCGAGCACGTCGAGGGTCGAGGGGTGGACGGTGTCGCCGCGGAAGTCGCGCAGGAAGTCGTCGTGCTTCTCCAGGACGACGACGTCGACCCCCGCCCTGGCCAGGATCAGGCCGAGCATCATGCCGGCGGGTCCGCCCCCGGCGATCGCGCAGGTCGTGGTGTCCTCTGTGCCGCCCATGTCCCCCAGATCCCCCGTCCAGACAGGGGCTAAGCGATCCCACTTGCCAACGACATACTTCCGATATATCGTTGAGCCATCGACAAGCGGTCGATAACCAACCGAAGGGAAGACGATCATGCATCGCCATCACGAGAAGCACATCCACGAACACTTCGACGGGCGCGGGGCGCGCGGCCGCCGCGGCGACTTCGGCCCCTGGGGCCCGGGTCCCGGCGGCTTCGGGGGCGGACCCCGGGGCGGCGGCAGGCGCGGCGGCGGCCGGGCGCGGCGCGGCAACGTCAAGGCGGCGCTGCTCGCCCTGCTCGCCGAGCGGCCCATGCACGGCTACGAGATGATCAGCGAGCTGGAGAACAGGACGGGCGGCATCTGGCGGCCCAGCCCCGGCTCGGTGTACCCGACCCTCCAGCTCCTGGAGGACGAGGGCCTGGTCACCAGCGCCGAGCAGTCAGGCAAGCGCCTGTTCACCATCACCGAGCTGGGCACCGCGGAGGCCGTCAAGGACCCCGAGCCCTGGCAGGCCGTCGCCGACGCCGCGGGCGACACCGCGGTCAAGGCGCGCGAGTCGGTCCACCAGCTCGCGGTCGCCCTCAGGCAGGTCATGACGGCCGGCACCGAGGACCAGCAGACCCGCGCGCTGGAGATCGTCGGAGACGCCAAGCGCAAGCTCTACGGCATCCTCGCCGAGAGCTGAGCCCCGGTTATTCGGCGAAGGGCAGCGCGATGGCCCGCTGGGTGAACCGCGGATCGAGCACGTACAGGCCGAGGTCGGCCTGGGCGAGCTCGGCCTCCACCCGATCGGTGGTGGAGATCCGCAGCACGTACACGGCGCGGGGCGGCATCGTCAGGGTGCCGTCCCGCAGCTTCGGCGGGGGCGATCCGGCCACCGCCGAGCGCACGACGGTCCCGGTGCGCAGCGCGCACATCGCGAGCACCGGCTCGCATCCCGCCCTGACCTCCTCCGGCAGCGCCTCCTTGCGGATCAGCAGCGCCCCGGGGGTCTCCAGCGCGACGGCCTGACCCGAGGTGTTGGTGATCTCGTAGTCGGCGAAGGCACGGCCGTCGTCGGTCCCGCCGCCCAGCGCCTTCACCCGATACGCGCCGCCAAGGTCGAGCTTGCGGTCCTGCGAGGCCGCCGCGACCTGCGCGACCACCGGCTCGGACCGCGAGTCGTTCCACTTCACGACAGCGCCGCCGACCACCAGCGGCACCACCACCGACGCGGCCAGCAGCAGCGGGCGCAGCGGCGTCATCGGCGCGCCGGCGAGCCCGCCGAGATACGGCTGGACGGGTTCGATGTGCGGACGCGGAGGCTTCTCCGGCGTACGCACCACGGAAAGCGACGGCCACGACCTCGCCGAAGGCGCGGTGGTACCCGTCAGTTCGAGCAGCAGCTGTTGCGCCGACGGCCTACGCCTCGGCTCCTTGGCGAGGCTGTCTTCCACGAGTTGCCCTAGGCGTCCGTCGAGGCCGCCCAGCGACGGCGGCTCGGTGAGGACCCTTGTGACGACGTCCTGGATGGAGCCCTCGCCGAACGGAGGGCGTCCGGTGGCGGCATAGACCATCAGGCACGCCCACGCCCACACGTCGGCCGCCGAGTCCGTCTCCCGGCCGGACACCTGCTCGGGCGCGCGGAACGACGGCCCGCCCAGCACCCCCCTGACGCCGCCGCCCTCGAGCGCCGAGCCGTAGCCGAAGTCGATGACGCGCGGGCCGCCCGAATCCAGCAGCACGTTCCCCGGCCGCAGGTCGCGGTGGATGACGCCCGCGCGGTGCATCGCCCACAGCGCCCCGGCGACGCCGATGGCGAGCCTGTCGAGCGGCGGGCCGGTGCGCGGTCCCGCGCCCTCGACCACGTCGCTGAGCGACAGACCGTGCACGAACTCCGACGCCACCCATGGCGCGCCGCGCTCGATGCCCGCGCCGAGCAGCCGCGCGACGCACGGGTCGTCGACCCGCTGCGCGGCGGCGAGCTCCTGCGCGAAACGGGCGCGCAGCCTGTGGTTGCCGCCGAATCGCGCGTGCAGCAGCTTCACGGCCGCGAGATCGCCGTCGCGGTCGCCGAGGTAGACCACGCCCTGCGCGCCGCGCCCGAGCCGGGCGATCACGCGGTAGGGGCCGATCTGTTCCGGATCGCCCGCCTGGAGGTCTTCCATGCCGGGAATCCTGGCCCCTCGCGGGAGCGTGTAACCGATCTCTCGTGGCCGGTTGCGGCCATCCGCCGCGTGGCGGGGTGGCGCGGGGCTATCCGGGGAACTCAATGTGGCGCGCCTTCCGGTCCTGGAAGAACCGAACATCCCAGACGTACACCCCGATGTCGGCGGCCTTGACGTCGCCCGGCACCGGGTCCTTGGTGCGCACCCTGATCAGGTACGACGCGCCGGGGGCCATGTACTCGTCGCCGTCGACCGTGAGGGGCGCCTCGGACCCGTCGAGCAGGGCCTTGACCGTCTGCTCGTTCGGGACCGTGCAGCGGGAGTCCGGCGCGCCCGGCTGGTCCATGCACGCGACGCCCTTGGGGGCCTTCGCGCGCTCGATGAACAGGTCGCCGGGGTACTCCATCGGCACCGGCTGGTCCTGGGCGTTGGCGATGAAGTAATCCGCGTAGGCGTACTTCGCGCCGTCTATCTCCTCGGTGCCGCCGCCCGCCGCGCCGATCGTGTAGGTGAAGTCGTCGGTGCTGCGCAGCTCGAGCACGGGGCCCGTCGGGGGACGGACCTGGGAGGTGGCCCCGCCCGTCGCCATCACCGACGGGCTCGGCGGCTCGGGCTCGGCGTGCCCGCCGCCGGTCAGCACTACGGTCGCCGCGACGGCCACCGCCGCGACCGCCATGACCCCGCCGACGACGCCGTAACGCAGCGAGTTCTTCCGCCGGGCCCGCTCACGTTCGATGGCGCGCAGTTCGCTGCGCGAGACCGTCGGGTTGGAGTGGCCCGACCTGTCCGCGCCGCTCGCCAGCGTGGTGCGCTCGCGCGTCGGCGGGACGGGCGAGGCGGCCGCGGCCGGGAAGGGGTCGTCGGAGCGGCCCGTGCCGATGAGGTCGAACAGCAGCTGCTCGGCGGTCGGCCGCGCGGCCGGGTCCTTGGCCAGGCACGCCTCGGCGAGCTCGCGCAGCCCGCCGGTGAGCGTGCCCAGATCCGGCTCGGTGTGCAGGATGCGGTTGATCACCACCGAGATCGAGTCGTTCCCGAACGGCGGCTCCCCGCAGGAGGCGTACACCAGCGTCGACGCCCAGGCGAACACGTCGACCGGCCTGTCGACGGGCGCGCGGGCGAACTGCTCGGGGGCCATGTAGGCAGGGGTGCCGAGCGGACCGCCGCCCGTGGACAGCGACGCGGTCGTGAGGTCGAGCGCGCGGGCCACCCCGAAGTCGATAACGCGCGGCCCGTCAGGACCGAGGATGACGTTGGACGGCTTGAAGTCCCGGTGCACCACCCCGGCCTTGTGGATCGCGACGAGGGCCGTCGCGGTGCCGATCGCCAGCCGGTTCAGCTGCGAGCCCGCGCGCGGCCCCCACTCCTCGACCGTCCGCTTCAGCGACAGGCCGTGGATGTACTCGCTCGCGATGTAGGGGACGTCGCCCTCGACGTCGGCGGTGAGGATGCGCGCGGTGCAGAACGGGTCGACCTTCTGCGCGGCCTGGAGCTCGTGCGCGAACGCCGCGCGCGCCCGGTTGTCGCCGCTGAACCGCGTGTGCAGCCGCTTGACCGCGACCTGCTCCCCGGACGCCGCCGTCGCCAGGTAGACGACGCCCTGACCGCCCTCGCCGAGCCGTCCGACGAGGCGGTAGGGGCCGAGCTGTACGGGGTCGCCGGGCCTGAGCGAGTGCGCCTCGGGCATGACCGTCCCCTCATTCGTGGGTCCACAGGTGGGTTGGGCGCAAACCCTAGAACCACGACGCCGCCTAAGGCCAGTTTATGAAATTTCTTCGCAAAGCTCCCGGAGCAGGGCGACGACCCCGGCCGGGCCGTCGACGACGACGTCGGCGCGTTTGGCCAGCTCGGCGACCTCGTCGGAGCCGCTGCACACCTTCACCGCGGGAATCCCGAGCTCGTCGGCGGCGGCGAAGGCGGCGAGGTCGCCCAGGTCGTCACCCGCGACGAGCACCGCGCCCGCGCCGACCTCGGCCGCGAACGCCTTCAGCGCCTTGCCTTTGTCCATGCCCGGCGGCCGCAGTTCGAGCACGAGCCTGCCCGGCTCGATCACCAGGCCCGCCTTCTCCGCCAGGGCCTCGAGGATCGACCGCAGCCGCTCGAGCGCCACCTCGGGCTCGGCCGCGCGGCGCGTGTGGACGGCGAGGGCGTGCCCCTTGTCCTCCACGCTGACGCCCTCGGGCGCCTTGGCCAGCAGCAGCGGCAGTTTCGTCCGCGCCTCGGCGACGCCAGGGTGCTCGGGCGGCGTGCTCAGCTCGCCGCCCGACCAGCGCTCAAGGCCGTACTGGCCGAGCACCGTGAGGTTGGGTACGTCGGCGAAACCGCCGTACTCGACGGCCGTCAGCGCGGGTCTGCCGGTGATGATGACGACCGCGCCGACCTTCGGCGCGAGGTCGCGCAGCACCTGGGCGGTCTCCGGCAGCGCGCGGGCCTGGGTCGGGTCGGGGACGATGGGGGCGAGCGTGCCGTCGAAGTCGAGCGCGACGAGCACCGGGCCGGGAGCGGTGAGAAGCGGGGCGAGTACGGTCACCCCGCAAGTCTCTCAGAGCCCGCGTGCCCGCGCCGTCACGGATTGAAGCCGTACCGCCGCGCGGCGCGCTGGCGCTGGCGCTGCGCGCGGATTCGGCGCAGCCGCTTCACCAGCATCGGGTCGTGCGCCAGCGCCTCCTGCCGGTCGATCAGCAGGTTGAGCAGCTGGTAGTAGCGGGTCGCGGACATGTCGAACGTCTCGCGGATCGCCTGCTCCTTGGCGCCCGCGTGCTTCCACCACTGCCGCTCGAAGGCGAGGATGCGACGGTCGCGGTCGGACAGCAGGCCCTCGGGGAACGCGCGCGGGTCGTCCGCGTCGTGCACACCGGACTCCTCGTCGGGGACGTCGGCCGCAGTCATCAGGTCCCTTTCGATGGATTCTGATCCCGGCTGTCCGGGTTCGGCGGGGGACCTCACTCTAGCGGGGTCCACGAACGCGTGGCTGCCATTCTGGTTGTCCCTCTACACGGTTATCGGCACGCGGATATCTGCTTTTCCTCCATCATCTCCGACCCCTGTGACATCTTCCGTCCCACCGCCCGCAACGCCGTCCTGACCTGCCGATACGCGTCACGTCGGACGGCCGCCGACGCCCCGGGGCCGGTGACGTGAGACCGTGTGCACCATACATTTATCCTCCGTGCGGGGGCTGTTCCCCGGGCGGCCGCCGGACCTCTCGGCACCGGACGAAAGGGATGTGATGGAGACCGTGGCCCACGACCCCCTCCTCACCCAGATCGGCACCTCGCTGTTCCGGCTGCGCCGGGTGTGGGCGCGTCCGGACCTCATGAAGAAGGTCGGCGCGCAGCACTCGGGGGCCAAGCCGTTGCAGCTGTCGAACCTCATGGTCGTCAGCGCCGTCGGCAGGCTCGGCGACGCCGGAGGCGAGGTCACCATCGGCGCGGTCGCCGAACGGCTCGAGGTTGACCCGTCGACGGCGTCGCGGCTCGTCGGGCACGCCATCGACGCCGGGTTCGTGTCGCGGCGCGCGTCGGCGTCGGACGCGCGGCGCGCGAACCTGCGGCTGACGGACGCGGGCCGCCGCGTCCTCGACTCCGCCGAAAGGCACAGAGCCGCCTATCTCGCCGACATCATGCGCACCTGGCCCGAAACAGACAGGGTGGAGTTCGCCAGGCTCCTCACCGCCTTCGCCGACGCCATCTCCGGCGACCCGATGGACCCGACCCGGATCTCCGAGATCTTCACCGAGGCCGAGAGCGGCGAGTGACTTCCGGTTCACCCGGAGCGACCGACCTTGCCGTGGCACAATGTCCCGGTCCGCAACGTGAAGGAGAACGGGCATGCGGGTTCGCGCGCTGTCGGTGGGCCTCGCCCTGCTGCTGACCGCGCCCGGCGCGCTCGCCCCGCTGCCCGCCCACGCCGACGAGATCCGCGACAGGCAGTGGGTGCTCGGCAAGCTCGGCCTCCCCAAGACGTGGAAGCTCACCAAGGGCAAACGCGTCACCGTCGCCGTCCTGGACACCGGCGTCGACCCCGGGCACCCCGACCTCGTCGGCAAGGTCACCACCGGGCCCGACTACACCGGCCACAGCACCCCCGCCGACAGCCCCTACTGGGCCCTGCACGGCACCGCGATGGCCGGGATCATCGCCGGACGCGGCCACGGGCAGGGGCGGACCGGCGGCGTCAAGGGGATCGCGCCCGCCGCGAAGATCCTGTCGATCCGGGTCACCTGGGAGAACAAGGACCCCGCGCGGGACAAGCAGAAGAACCGCGACCTCAACAAGGACGCGATGGCCAAGGCGATCCGTTACGCCGTCGACAAGGGCGCGGGCGTCATCAACATGTCACTCGGCGGCGGCAAGGCCGACTACACGGGCAGCGACGTGGAGAAGGACGCGATCGACTACGCGCTGTCCAAGGGCGTCGTGCTCGTCGCGTCGATGGGCAACGACGGGGCCGGACAGAACCGGCGTAACTTCCCCGCCGCCTATGACGGCGTCATCGCGGTCGGGGCCGTCGACCGGTCCTTCCAGCCGTGGGGGGACAGCAACCACAACCCGTGGATCAGCCTCGCCGCGCCCGGCGTCGGGATCGTCACCACCCAGCCGGACAACGCCTACGCGACCGACGACGGCACGAGCGCGTCGGCGGCGATCGTCGCGGGGGTCGTCGCGCTGCTGCGCGCGCGCTTCCCCGACCTGTCTCCCGAGCAGATCCGGGCGGCCCTGGAGAAGGGCACCACCCACAAGCCGGCCGCAGGACGCAACGACAAGGTGGGCGCGGGCGTCGTCCACGCGTGGAAGGCCGTGCGGGCCGCCAACCGGATCGCCAAGCAGACCGGGTCGCGCATCGTCCCCCCGGACGGGCGGCCCACCGCGCAGCCCGGGCCCGCCGAGGAGCCCGTCTCGCCGCAGGCGACCCCCGCGTCAGCCGACGGCCACGCCGCCGAGTCGCCGATCCTCGTCTTCGCGATCCTCGGCGTCGGCGGCGTCTTCGTCGTCTCGGGGCTCACCCTCGCCTGGCGGACGAGACGGGCCCGCGCGGGCCTGTAGGCGCGTCACAGCTCCTTGCGCAGCACCTCGACGAACGGGGTCGGCTCGCGGCCGAGCAGGTCGGCGAGGTCGGCGGAGTCGGTGTAGAGCTCGCCGCGCGACTGGGCCTCATCAAGTGAGGCGACGAACGCGGCGGTGCCCTCGTCAAGGCCCGCGGCCTTGAGCTCGGCGGTGAGCTCCTCGACCGAGATGTCCCGGTAGACGACCTCGTTGCCCGTCTCGTCCGAGAGGGCCTTGGCGAACTCGGAGAGCGTGAACGGCTTTCCGCCGAGCTCGTAGACGACGTTCTCCACGCCGCCCGTCACGGCCGCGGCCGCCGCCTCGGCGTAGTCGGCGCGCGCGGCCGCAGAAGCCGGACGGTCGCCCGTCGCGCCCACGATCTCGCCGGTCTTCAACGCGG
Source organism: Actinocorallia sp. A-T 12471 (assembly GCF_033875155.1). Classification (NCBI taxonomy): domain Bacteria; kingdom Bacillati; phylum Actinomycetota; class Actinomycetes; order Streptosporangiales; family Thermomonosporaceae; genus Actinocorallia; species Actinocorallia sp. A-T 12471. The sequence continues at coordinate 19,379 of NZ_JAWZTE010000022.1, forward strand.
ACGGCACCTTGTTGGCCGTGTAGACCTCGACGTACCAGCCGTTGCGCAGGAACACATAAGGCAGGCCCGCGTTACGGATGTAGTCCTCGGTCGCGAGGTGGTCGGGCGCAAGGGCGATCTGCGTGGAGTCCGCGCGGAGCACACTCGTATACGCGATCCGGCTTACGCCCGCCGTCTTGGCCGCGTCCACGACGTTGCGGTGACCCTGCAGACGCTGGCCGGGGATGTCGCCGGAGACGAGGACGAGCCTGTCGATCCCGGCGAGCGCCGTCGGGAGCGTCTCGGGCTTCGTGTAATCCGCCTCCCGGACTGTGACGCCCAGCTCCGCGAGATCCGCGGCCTTCGCCGGCGTCCGCACGAGCGCGACCACGTCCGCCGGCGGCACCCCGCGGGCCAGCAGCGCGCGCACGGTCAGGCCGCCGAGATGCCCGGTGGCTCCGGTGACGCCATAAGTGGTCATGGAAGATCCCCTTTCTGTAACCACCCTGGTTACGATTAAACTGTATCAGCAGTGGTTACAGATACAATGTCCGGTATGGCACAGGCGACGAACACCAGGTTCTCCGTCGCGGTCCACCTGGCGACGCTCCTCGCGGACCGCCCCGGCGAACTCGTCGACTCGGGCGAACTGGCGATCAGCCCCGCGACCAACCCCGCCCACGTCCGCCGCGTCCTCGGCCGGCTGCGCGCCGCCGGACTCGTCCACTCCGTCTCGGGCCCCAAGGGCGGCTGGGCCCTCTCCCACCCCCCCGAGTCCCTCACCCTCGCCGACATCTGGACCGCCATCAACGCCGACGACCCCGTCCTCGGCGTCCACCTCCCCAACCCCTCATGCCCGGTCGGCCAAACCGTCACCGCCAACCTCCACACCCAAGACGCCCTAGCCCGCCAGGCCCTCCTCACCACCCTCTCCCAAACCACAATCGCCACCCTCCTAACCCCCAAGTGAGCCCCTCCCGGCTCCCCCTACCCCCGGCACCCCCGAAGGCACCGCCCACCTCACCCAACCCACCCCCGAACCCTCCCCGTCGAACTAATCTCCTGACCCATCCGCAGGCCCGCAGCCCAAACACGCACCTGCCCCCAAGAGCAGCCCGTAAAAACGCCCTAAATCCAAGCCAGAATTCCCCAAACCCAGCATTCCGCTCACCCCGCCCAGGGAATCCCCTGACCACCAAGGGCAGGCTCACCCGAGCCCACGCCCCAGGCACAAGGGGACCGAAGTGAGCACCTCAACCACCAGACAAGCCGCCGCCACGGGTTTCGTCCTCTTCGTAGCCATCCTCATGATCCTCAACGGCGTCTGGGGCATCATCGTCGGCCTTGCCGCCCTCATCAAACAAGAATTCTTCGTAGTAGCCCCCAACTACATCTACCAATTCAGCCTCACCGGCTGGGGCTGGATCCACCTCCTCCTGGGCATCCTCATAGTCGCCGTGGCCTTCGCCCTAATAGCCGGCCAATCCTGGGCCCGCTGGCCCGTCATCATCCTCGCCCTCCTCCAAGCCATAGCCCAATTCTTCTTCCTCCCCTACTACCCCTGGTGGTCCATCCTCATCATCATCCTAGACATAATCATCATCTGGTCCCTCCTCACCTACACCCCAAAACCCCTCTAACCCCCCAACCCCCCGAGAACTCAGTGACAAGCCGAGCAGAACCACCACCCAGCCCAGCAACCGCACCAACCGAACCACCCCACCACGACTACTCAACCGACGGCATCACCCCGTCCCCAAACCTGGCAGCCGCGTGGATCGCTCTCGGAATGGCCTACGTCGAACGCCTCCCTTGGTGGGCCGCCCAGTGGCTCGCAGACGGATTCGACGGCACCGCCGTACGCGAACTAGCCGGCCTCGACGCAAGCGACCCCCACGAAATCCACGACCTGATCCCCGGCGCATTCAAAGACATGGCCATCCCCATCCCCACCTCCCTCGACGCCGCCCAAACCGTCTTCCACAACATCGCCCGCCGCTTCACCACAGGCACCCTCAACGAGCGCGACGTAGCCAGAGAAGTCCAACAAATCTGCATGCTCAACGGCCACCCAGCAAGCTTCGCCCAACTCCCCCTAGGCGAACTGGACACCGTACACGACGAGTGGGAAGGCCCCTACGGCCGCCCACCCACCGAACTCAAAGCCCTAATCCACCAAAAATGCACCGAACACCTAACCCCCACCACCCCACCCCCTTACGCAAGATATCCAGTACCGCGAACGGGCGAAATAGGGCGCACCCTTGAAACCGCAGGAGAAACGCGCCCACCAGCACAGAGGCCAGGGGAACCACGGCACTGATCACGATCGCCAACATGACGCCACCTTCTGTCGTCGCCCTCGCCCCAGTCTCGTCCAGACCGACTCGGCACCTGCTGGCTCTTAGATGCCGGTTAGGCCGTGATGCGTTGCACGGCTCCGCGAGTCTGTTCGGCGAAACCGACGGCTACGCCTTGGCAATCGACACCGGCACACACACGCTCATCGACTGCCCCACACGAAGAACTCCCCTCACCGCTCCCCCACACCCCGCAGCCAAACCCCGCGCATCTCCGCTCAACCCCGTCACCAAAGCAAAAGGCCCCTTCGCACTGACGCGAAGGGCCCTTTGATCAGGAGCCCCGTATCGGATTCGAACCGATGACCTGCTGTTTACAAGCAAGATTAAAGGCGTCCCCACCCGTCCAGATCAGCCCTCTGACCTGAACGCCGATCCCTCAGTGATCCACATGGGTCCACCGCTATCCGGGTCCTGTTGTTAGCTCGGCGTTAGCAAGATCGTCCCGAATATCCGATACTGCTTCCCTCCCTGCAAGTACAGAACGCCACGGGGACGGAACCTTCCGCCTCGCCTCGGGGTGCTCGTCCACGCGAACGTCGAGAAAGTATGACAGAGGGATTCGCGCGGGCGAGTGCGCCGGCCCGCGGGGGGCTGGGGGTCGCGAGACCCCGCTTCGAGCTCGCTTAGCCCACTCCCACCCGCCTTACCGGGAGAGAACAGTCCGCTAGTAACGCCCTACCGAACTCCGCACGACCTATATCCCTACCCCTAAATGACGTCCATGCGAGTCCAGAAAGCGATAATCTTTCTACGAAGCAATTGGATCTGGTCCTCTTCGAGGCGACCAATCCTACTGTCATTCAATAGTGGTGTAATGTAATTCGTTACCTGCGGATCAGCTTCCGCATGGCCGCGATAATCAACGAAACCAGGAGCAAAGTATCCTGCGGGCAAAAAGTATGGGTCACTCAAGAGGATGAAAGATTCACCAAGATCGCCTACATCTCCAACATACATAGCTTCGAAAGGCGGGACTTTGGCGCGCCCTCCTTTCAGATTTCCACGCCTGTCCTGAGGAAGGGCACTCATTGAGCGCAGCCGCACAAGCTGGAAATGCTGAACTCTCGGATTTCCATCCTTGTCCGGCTTGTCCATAGCACAGTCATGGGTAATAAGGATAGCCGGACCATAAATCAAACTGGCCTCAAGCCCGCCCGTACCCTGAGCGGCAATATCAACTATTGGGGCATCACTAAAGATATCCCCTTGGCAAAGCCAGGGAAGGTGAGGGCGCAATTATTCACCTTATGCAGTTACCAGTAGTCTTCGGACTCGTCCACCGGCTGTAGCCTGACAGCACCCAGCGTCTCGTCGTCTTCCCCGTAGAAGGCAACGGGCTGAGTCATAGAGGCCGGCACCTGACGAGGGGCAGCCAGCTGCTGCTCATAGATCGCAGCATTTCCCCCGCTGAGCGAACCGAGTAGCAGCCTGGATGCGAGGGTAGCACGAAGAGGCTCGTAAGAGTGGGTAGCACGGCCATGAGACCTGGGAGACTTTTCGATGAGAACTGGCATCAGCTAATTATCCCTCTCGTCGCGTCGGTGACACATGCCTCAAAAGTGTAATTCTTTGCATCCCTAAGTGTATTGAGACGGGAGCAAAGCTCATCTTCAGAGACCGCTTCTTCAGGGCTAATATCAACGATCTGAAAGGCGTCGATATCAAGAATGAGCGAAGTTGTGCCTACGGTTTTTGAAGCCGTAATTGTTGATGTGATCGTCGCGGACGAGTCGAACTTGTCCAGAGGTACCGTAACCTGTAGGAAGTATCCGGAAACTGCTTGCGGTAGATATGGAGATATGTCTACCGCTGTTCGCACATAGTCTTTTATCTCAATCTGCGGCTTGGGGATGTTGATTTGGTTAACAAAACGAACACCCAAGCGCTTGATGCCAGTCGGTCGCGCAATTTTTTTGTACTCCGACCAAAACTCAAGTGCCCGACTTGAGAAGTCCTCCCAGCCGGAGTATGGGGCATTCTCTGTATACGAAAGACCAGTACTTCTAGATCCGACGGTAAATCGCCCGCTTTTGTGGTGCATGACGAATCCCAAGCGCTGGCTTGTCGTCTCCCCCGAACGGCCAAGATCGACCTGAACGTGCTTAGCATCCTCAACCCGAGGGAATTCGTTGAGGTTTACGATATTTTGCAGAGCATCAATGTCGACATCACTCGACACTTCACATTGAATCTCAAGAATTGCTTGCGTAATCGGAGCACGAGAATATTGGGCTCCCGGATGGACCATCTGCGGGATGTCCGACCATACTTCGCGTCCAGACCCGTACGTCAACTGGATCGTGCTCCTTGGTAAGGCGGCCCTACGTACCAACACTAGGTGAGCAAGGATGCCATGCCAACAGTGGGTTCCGTGGATCAAACACACAGCCCGTCTCAAACGTCACCGTTACCTCGCCGGTAGCATCCGTCACGTCTGGCTGGTCAGGCAGGGACGGCCCGAAGAGGCCGCACGCCCTGCCTGACCAGCCAGACTGCCCGCAGAGCGGGCGGGCTTGAAACCGTAGAGAAAGTTCTCATCGAACTGGCCCAACTCTGCTGATGCCTGCTCGACTGCCATCGTGGCTGGCTGGCCCAACGCTGCTGCAACTCAGGCTGTTATTCGTTGCAGGGCTCGCCGGGTCTGCTCGGCAAGACTCACGGCGGCGCCGTGGCGGTTGTCTACGGTGATGTGGGTGTTTGGGGGGCTGTCGGCGGTGTTGAGGGTGCTGGTGTATTGGTCCCAGTTGGCGAGTTTCCAGGTGTCGCGGGGGGCGTCTCGGTGTTCTAGGTGGTCGTGCATGGTGTCGGGGTCGGATTGGACCCAGATGGCGGTGACGTCACAGCCGTGGGTGGCGGATTGGTTGGTCAGGCGGGTCAGCCAGGACGGGTCTTGGAGTTCTTCGAGGAAGGGGGCCGCGAGGATGAGGGGGATGCCGGCCTCGACGTTGGTGCGGGCCGCGCTCAGGAGGCATTGGTACTCGACGGGGCGGACCTCGGTGGCGTAGAGGTCGGTGTGGCGGTCGTGGGGGTCGCCTCCGAGGGAGGTGAGGAGGCGTTCGGTCATGCGGCGGGTGAGGGCGTCCTTGTCGAGGATGGTCCAGCCTGTGAGGTCGGACAGGAAGCGGGCGAACTCTGTCTTGCCGGAGCCGGCGTAGCCGCCGACCAAGACCAGGACCGGGTTACCGGCTGCCTTGGCTGCGGTCCGGGTGTGATGGGCGCTGCGGACCACGCTCGGGAACGGGCCGCCTTCGGGGAAGAACGGTGCCAGGTTCAACGGGGCGTCGGGGGTGGCGGGTTCGGTGCCTCGGGCTCGGTGGGCGGCGTGCTCCAGGACCTGGGGGGGACGCCCAAAGCGTGGGAGAGGTGGGGGAGCCAGTCGTCGGGATGCGTTCTCCGCGTTCCCAGCGGGAGACCTCATGGCGGGTGACGGTGGAGGTTCCCGCGTAGTCGCACAGAAGGGCTGCTAGGGCGGATTGGCTGCGGGTGCCGCGTAGGCGGGCTAGGTAGCGGCCGAACTGCGTGCGGGACTCGGTGGGCATCCTGGCTCCTTCCCTGTGAATCCCAGTCTGGCCCCTAGCTGGCCCACAGTTCGGCTCCTCTGCGAGATCGGGCGTGGGCGGAATGTGGTCACCATGGATACGAACATGCAGGAGCCTTTGGGCGGGGTCTTGGACCCAATGGATGCGTTGGCGCCGTTGCTTCGGCTGCTTTACAAGAAGGCGGGCGAATCGCTGTCGCTCGTGCTGCGGGATGCAGTTCCGCTGGTCGAGGTCAAGCGCGGCGACGTCGTCGTGGTTGTGCGGGTCGATGAGGACGGGCGTGAGTTCGTCATGCGGCCGGCCTACCGGCGTCGCCCGGCCGATGACATCGAGGGGGCGGCCGTCGCGGTGCTCGAAGAGGTGGAGCGGCTGACGCCTCGGGAGCCGGAGTCCGACGATGGATAACCGCCTGACGCGTAACCAGCTCGTCGTCCTCAAAGCGGAGTTCCCGAACTGGCGCGTCCGGCCCGTGTCGGGACGGTGGATCGCTGCTCGCGAAGGGTTCTCGGTGGTCGTCCGCGAGACCGCTTTGGAGATGCGGAACGCGCTTCGGCTGCACGAGCGCGCGCACCTCATCGTCTCGGCTCCGGCCCGGCGGCAAGGAGGTGCGGGTGAGCCGGACGGCATCCGGTGAACTGCTGTGGGAGCTGATGCACCCCGACGATCGCGCATGGACGCCGGACGCACCCGAGGAGTATCACGGGCTGCACCTCGGCTGGCAGCGTGCTGCCTGTGTCCCGATCGAGTGGCACAGGCGCACGCTGCCCGCTGTGAAGATCCGCGTCTGTGCTCACACATGCGAGTGCATGGTGATCGTGTACGAGCTCGGCGCCTATGGGGGCAAGTACCTGATCAGGCGGACGACTCGGCGGGCGGAAGGGGATCGGGTCGTCGAGACCGATCATCTCGGAGCGAAGGACATAGGGGAACTGTGGTCTCGGCTCCTGTGCGGCCTCGCCCGATGAATTAGCCTGCCGCGGTGATGATCCGGCGAGCGGCCTCGGAGGGGGTGACCTCGTCGGTTCGGATCTCCAGGTCGAAGACACCCGTACCGGCCTCGTCCAGGTCGGTACGGGTCTCGTCCCACGCGCGGAGACGATCCGCGGTGTCGGCGTCACCTCGCCCGGCCGAGCGTTCGGCGCAGACCTCGCGGGGAATCCACAGCAGGACCGCAAGCCAGTCGAGTGGGACGGCGTCGCGTAGGCGGGTGAGGTCGGCGACGTTTCCCATGTGGACGACGGGGATGCGGCCGGATGCCGCGATGGTCTCGACGTCTTGGCGGTCGACGGCGTAGACGTTGCCATAGCGGGCGGTCTCGACGGGGAGGCGTCCGTCCGCGCGCAGCTTCTCCAGCTCCTCGGCGGTGACGGCGCGGTAGCCGCGACTTCGGCCGGTGCCGGCTTTGAGCTTGGGCAGGAGGGTGAAGCGGGTGTCCTGGCGGGTCAGTTCGGCGGTGATGGTGTCCTTGCCGCTGGTCGGCGGGCCGTAGAGGATGACGCCCTTGGTGGTCACGCGAGGATCTTACGGAGGGCCTCGCGGGTCTGGTCCAGGACGGTGATCGCGGCGCCGTGGCGGTTGTCGATGGTGACTCGGGCTCCGGGTGGGGCGGTGATGGTGTTGAGGTCTGCCGCGTAGGTGTGCCAGTTGGCGAGTTTCCAGGCGTCGCGTGGGGAGTCGCGGAAGTCGATGTGTTCTCGCATGCTGTCTTCGTCGCAGCGGACCCACACCGGGATGACGTCGATGCCGTTGGCCTCGCAGCGGTTCGTTAGGCGGGACATCCATGCCTCGTCGTTGTATTCGGTGACGAACGGGGCGGACAGGATGGCGGAGATGCCGCAATCGAGGTTGTCGAATGCGGCGTCCATGAGGCACTTGTACTCGAGCGGGCGGATCTCGGAGAGGTAGAGGTCAGTGTGGCGGTCGTGCTGGTCGCCGCCGAGAGAGACAAGAAGGCGCTCTACCAGACGACGGGTGAGCGAATCCTTGTCCAGGATTGCCCAGCCGGAGACGGCCGAGAGGAAACCGGCGAGTTCTGACTTGCCGGAACCCGCGTAGCCGCCGATGAGGACGAGGGTTGTGCTTTTGGGTGATGGTCCTGATGCGCGGGCTTGCCACGCCTCGACCATCGCAGTGGTGAGGGATCGGCTGGGGTCGTGGTTCTGAGAGGCGTTGGTGAGCTGGTCGAACGCCTCGGAGAGCACGGCGGCGGCCTCGTCGGTGCGGGGAGGGGATGGCTGCGCGTTCGTGGGCTGCTCTTGTGGCAGGGGGAGGCGGAATCCGAGTTCTGGTTCGGTGGATTGGTAGAGGAGGCAGTAGGCGCGGCGGTGGTGTGGGTCCGGGTAGGTGGTGCCGTTCTCGTGGGACTGGAGGGTCCTGATGTCCGCGGCTATCTTCAGGCCCGCCTGGGTGCTGAGCTCGCGTAGCTTCTGGGCAGCGGCGGCGGGGCTCAGGGTGTGTGACTCGCGATGTGCTTTGAGCTTGGACGGGGTCCAGCCGGGGTGGGGGTTGTTTGGGGGCATCGGGACGCTTTCCGTTGGACGCCGGTCCAGGGGGCGGGCGACCCACCGCACCGAAAAGGCCCCGTTCGGACATCGAACGGGGCCTCTGAGCTGGGAGCCCCGTATCGGATTCGAACCGATGACCTGCTGTTTACAAGACAGCTGCTCTGGCCGGCTGAGCTAACGAGGCGTTGTGGGGGGCATCTTAGCGGAATCAGGGGGTGCGTTGGCGGGCGATCTCGTAGAGGGCGATGGCGGCGGCGACGCCGGCGTTGAGGGACTCGGCGGTGCCGGGCATGGGGATGTGGGCGAGGAGGTCGCAGCTGTCGGCTACCAGGCGGCTCAGGCCCTTGCCTTCGGAGCCGACGACGAGGACGAAGGGGGCGTCGGAAGCCGGGAGGTCGGCTATTGAGGTGCCGCCGTGGGCGTCGAGGCCGGCTACGAAGCAGCCCGCGTCCTGGTAGGACTTGAGCTGGCGGGTGAGGTTGGTGCAGCGGGCCACCGGGGTGGTGGCGAGGGTGCCCGCGCTGGTCTTCCAGGCGCCCGCGTTGACGCCGGCGCTGCGGCGCTCGGGCAGGAGGATGCCGGAGGCGCCGAAGGCGGTGGCGGAGCGGACGATCGCGCCGAGGTTGCGGGCGTCGGTGACGCCGTCGAGCGCGACGATCAGCGGGGCCGCGCCCTGCAGCAGGTCGTCGGGGTGGGCGTAGCGGTACGGCTTCACCTGCAGGGCAAGGCCCTGGTGGACGGCCCGGTCGGTGAGGCGGTCGAGCTCGGGCTTGCCGCACTCGATCAGCGGGACGCCGCGATCGGCGGCCAGCTTGACGGCCTCGCGCACCCGGTCGTCGCTGTCGGGCATGTAGTACAGGGTGGTGCCGGGCACGCCCTCGCGCAGCGCCTCGAGCACGGGGTTGCGGCCGTGCACGAGCTCGGGTGCGTCAGGCCGCCGCGCCGCCGCGGGACGGGTCTGCGCCGCGCCCTGACGGCTCTGCCCGCCGGGCCCGGGACGCGCGCCGCGCGGCCCCATGGTCTTGGTCCCGGTGCGGGAGGCGTTCTTGGCGGCGCGTGCCTTGACGCGCTTGCCGTGCCAGTGCCGGTCCTCGGCCTTGGCGGTGACGCTCGGGCCTTTCTTGCCCTTCTTGGTCATCCTCGGCTGCCCTTCCCACAGAAATCAAAACCACGTGAACCACAAGCGTAAGCGACCCGGAGCATCGCTCCGGGCCGCCTGTGGAAAACCCTAACCCCGTTTGATGTCGTACCGGGGGCCCTGCGGGGTGTCCTCGACCACGATCCCGGCCTCGGCGAGGCCGTCGCGGATGGCGTCGGCGGCGGCCCAGTCCTTGCGGGCGCGCGCGGCCTGACGCTGGCCGAGCACGACCCTGACGAGCGCGTCGACGACCGGGCGCAGGTCCGCGCCCTCGGCGGAGACGTTCCATTCGAGCGGGTCGATCCCCAGGACCGACGCCATCGCCCGCACCTGCGCGGCGGCCTCCCCGGCCGCGGCGGCGTCCCCGGAAGCCAGCGCGCTGTTACCCGCCCTGACGGTCTCGTGAAGGACGGCGAGCGCCTGCGGGACGCCCAGGTCATCGTCCATCGCCTCGACGAACGCCGTCGGAAGGTCGGCGGAGATCTTGACGTCCCCGAGCGTCTCGACGGTCCTGACCAGGAACCCCTCGATCCGCTGGTACGCCGACGCCGCGTCCTCCAGGGCCCCGGGCGTGTAGTCGATCGTGGAGCGGTAGTGCGCCGACACCAGGAAGTACCTGGCTTCGACGGGCCTGACCTGACGCAGCAGATCGTCCAGGTAGACCACGTTCCCGATGGACTTGCTCATCTTCTCCCGGTCGATGGTGAGAAGACCGTTGTGCATCCAGTACCTGGCGAACTCGTCGCCCGCGGCCTTGGCCTGCGCGATCTCGTTCTCGTGGTGCGGGAAGACGAGGTCGACGCCGCCGCCGTGGATGTCGAACGTCGGGCCGAGGTACTTGGTCGCCATCGCCGAGCACTCGAGGTGCCAGCCCGGACGCCCCGGCCCCCACGGCGTGTCCCAGGTGGGTTCGCCCGGTTTCGCGCCCTTCCACAGGGCGAAGTCGCGCGGGTCGTGCTTGCGTTCCTCGTTCGGGGTGTCCCCGGCCGAGCGCATGTTCTCCAGCTTCTGGTGGGACAGGCTCCCGTAGTGGTCGGCCCAGGACTTGACGTCGAAGTACACGTCGTCGCCCACGTTGTAGGCGTGGCCGCGCTCGATCAGCCGCCGCATCAGCACGATCATCTCCGGGACGTGTCCCGTGGCGCGCGGCTCGATGGTCGGCGGCAGGCAGCCGAGGGCCTCGTAGCCCTTGTTGAAGATCCGCTGGTTGCCCTCGGCGATGGCGAACCACGGCCTGCCGGACTCCGCGGCGACCGCGAGGATCTTGTCGTCGATGTCGGTGACGTTCCGGACGAACGTGACGTCGTAGCCGGAGCGGATCAGCCACCGGACGAGCTGGTCGTAGATGACGCCCGAGCGCAGGTGGCCGATGTGCGGGGCGGCCTGCGGGGTGGCGCCACAGACGTACAGCCCGACCCGGCCCGGCTTCAGGGGCTCGAACTCGCGGACGGCACGCGTGCTGGTGTCATAAAGGCGCAGGCTCACGGAAGTCAAGGCTACTAGGGAAAGGCCCTTCGGTGAGGGGTTGGGCGCAGATGTGGGGCCGGGGGTCGCGCGGGGAGGCGCGGGGGGTCAAGATTGTCTTTCCCGCCGTCTTCCCCCCGAGGCACCATGACGACAGCCTTGACGCCCGCGCAGCGGGCGTTCACCATCCTGAGCTTTCTCGCCGTCGCCGGGCTCACCGCCGGGGCGTTCGTCCTGTCCTATGACGATCTGCGGCTGCTGGCCGAGACCGGGCTGAACGGGCGGAACGCCGACCGTTTCGGGCGTTACTACCCGGTGGTCTACGACGGCCTCATCGCCACGACGATGCTCGCGCTGTTCGCGGTGCGCCGCGCGCCGTGGTGGACCCGTTGGATCCGGTGGGTCCTGCTCTACGCGCTGATCGGCGGCGCGATAGCGGCGTCGGTACAGAACGTGGTGAAGGGCTTCGCGGCGATCGACGGCACCGCCCTTGACGCCGGGGTCGCCTCCGCCCCCTGGGTGGCTGCGCTACTGGCGACTTGGCTGTGGCTGTCGATGTTCCGGCAGGTACGGTCCAGCCGTCTCGTCCGCAGGGGCCGGGAGGAGTCTTCGGCCCCCGACGCCGAGCCGAAGCCGGACTTCTCCCTTGACGGGATCACCCCGGCCGAGCCGATGCGGCTGCCGACCGCGGCGGACTTCCCGAACCCGTACCTGGACGCCTACCCCAACCCGGTGCCTCAGCAGGTTGAGGGAACCGACGAGTACGAGTCGCCGAGGTACGACCCGAAGGACGAGGAGCCCTACGAGGACGACACCGAGCCTTCCGGTCCGCCGCCGCTGCCCCTTCCCGTCGAGCCTGAGCCGGTCAGGGCCCAGCCGGCCGCGGCACGTCCGCCGTCCGCGCTGCCGACCGACGTGAAGCTCGTCGGACGCCCCGCGCAGGCCGACACTCCCCCGGACACCCCGAGGCCCGATCTTGACGAGTGGGCCGCCTACGGGGGCGACGAGTGGGACCCTCCCTCCGGCACCCTGCGCAGCGGCCCCACGCCGCCCGAGAAGGGCTGACGAGGGGCCGCGGGGTCAGCGCGGGAAGATCAGGGCCGTGGCGACGGCGGCGATGCCCTCGCCGCGGCCGGTCAGCCCGAGCCCGTCGGTGGTGGTCGCCGAGACGCTGACGGCCGCGCCGTCGAGGACCGCGCTGAGGGTCTTCTCCGCCTCCGCGCGGCGTTTGCCGATCTTGGGACGGTTTCCGATGACCTGGATGGCGACGTTGCCGATCTCGTACCCCGCCTCGCGCACCAGCCGGTGCGTCTCGGTGAGCAGGACGGCCCCGGACGCGCCGTGCCAGCGCGGGTCGGCGGTGCCGAAGACCGCGCCGAGGTCGCCGAGCCCCGCGGCGCTCAGGAGGGCGTCACAGGCCGCGTGGGCGGCGACGTCGCCGTCGGAGTGCCCCTCGATCCCGTCGCCCTCTCCGGGCCACTCAAGCCCGGCCACCCACAGGGGCCGGCCGGACGCGAAAGGGTGGACGTCGGTACCGACGCCCACCCTTGGATGTTGAGATGTCATGCAGACAAGCGTGCCTTACCCGGCGAGGACCTCGTCCAGCAGCGCCTCGGCCTTGTCCTCGTTCGTCTTCTCCGCGAGCGCGAGCTCGCTGACGAGGATCTGCCGAGCCTTGGCGAGCATCCGCTTCTCCCCCGCCGACAGGCCGCGCTCCTTGTCGCGCCGCCACAGGTCACGGACGACTTCGGCGACCTTGTTGACGTCACCGGACGCCAGCTTCTCAAGGTTCGCCTTGTACCGCCGAGACCAGTTGGTGGGTTCCTCGGTGTACGGGGCGCGCAGCACCTCGAACACCTTTTCCAGCCCCTCCTGGCCGACCACATCCCGGACCCCGACCAGCTCGGCGTTGTCCGCGGGGACGCGTACTGTAAGGTCACCCTTGTCGACCTTCAGCACCAGGTAGGTCTTGTCCTCACCCTTGATGGTGCGAGTCTCGATGGCTTCAATCCGAGCAGCCCCATGGTGGGGGTAGACGACGGTGTCGCCGACCGTGAAAGTCATGTGACAAGTACCCCTTCCGCTAGGCACAAGCCTACCACGCGCTTCCCACGGAACGCACCGGCTAACCGTACATTTCCGCAGGTCACGCCATTAATTGGGGTCTTGACAAACCTTCGGACCGGTGCAAGCACCGCCTCAGGACTCATTGTTCTACCCAGGGGAAACGTCTTCGCAACCTGCGCGCAACACCTTCGTGCGGGTCACGAAACCGATATTCCGATCTTGCCGGAAAAGGCGATACTGGAAAGGGACCGCTTGATCGGCGCCGCGGAGGCGAGGTGCGGCATGAGGCATGACGACGACGACTACGGCCTGCCGCGTGTCGACGTGGTCGTCCCCGACGACGCGAGCGAGCTCGACGCCGACGTCGCGATCTGGCGGCGTGAGGAGAAGGTCAAGCAGCGCAAAGCGCGCTGGGCGCGGCTGTCCAAGCCGTTCCGGGGCTGGGGGCTCGCGCTGCCCGTCACCGTCCTCGTCCTGCTGGTGGCCCTGCTGAGCGGCGCGATGATGACGCTCTTCGGCCCGCGCGTCCCGCGCCCCACAACGCCCGCGGAGCCTTTGGTGCGCCCTTCCGCGGCGCCCGGCTCGGTGGGCGGCCTGCTGCCTTCCGCGGAACTGACGGTCAATGGCGCGCCGCTGCACACCACCCGGCTCAGACCCGCGCTGATCGCGATCATTCCTCCGGCGTGCGAGTGCGATCCCGCCCTCCTCGGACTCGACCGCATCGCCGACGCCTCGGCCGTCCGCATGTATTTCCTTGCGGACCGCCGCACATCGGGCCAATCGATCAAGGCGGCCCATGAGGATCTCTGGAAGATCTCCGGCAGGGTCGCCGACTCGCAGGCCGCCATTGTGGACGATTCCGCCGATCTTCTCGCCCGCACCTATCAGGCGCGCGGGCTGACAGTTCTCGTGGTGAAGGCGAACGGCACGGTCGGGCAGATCATGCACGATCTGCGCGCCGCGCCCGAGCCCGCGCTGGTCAGGTTCTGAGCCGCTTCCGATCATGCGCTGATCGCGAAAGCACCCCCGGTCAGCACCACCGGCGAGTGGTCGCTACGATGCGTGCGGACCCACGATCGAACCACCAGCACCCGCACCCGAACCGGGTGTGCACAACCGAGGAGACGCGTCGCCGTGATCCGCAAAGTCGTCCCGCTGGCCGTGGCCGGCATTCTCGCCTTGGCCGGGTGCGGTGCCGGAACCGAGGCCCAGAGCGTGAAGCCGACCCGTCTCACCGAGGGCGTCAACGTCTCGCAGGGCGGCATGGACGTGCGCAACCTGTTCATCCTCGGCCCGGTCCCCGGCGCGCCCGCCGCGCCCGGCGCGGACCTGCCGCTGCACGGCACGCTGATCAACAACTCCGACAGGAGCGGCGACGACAAGCTGACCTCGGTCACCGCCGCGGGCGGCTTCGCCCAGTCGGTGGAGATCGACGGCGGCTCGATCACGCTGCCCGACCACACCGCGGTCCGGCTCGGCACCGAGCAGGCGTCGGTGACGCTCAAGGGCACCGACCGCAAGGTGTTCGGCGGGGAGAGCGTCAAGCTGACGCTCACGTTCGAGAGCGCGCCGCAGATCACCGTGACCGTCCCGATCGTCGCCGCGGTCGGCGAGTACGCCACGCTGTCCCCCGCGCCGTCCGCCCCGACAGACGCGCCGACCGACGCCCCCACGGGCGCGGCGACCCCGACGGGCGCGGCCACCGGCGAGGGTGTCGAGGGCACCCCCGCGGCCAACCCGAAGCCGACCAAGACGCCCAGGACGCCGAAGTCCGCCAAGCCGGAGAACGAGACCTCCGAGCACTGACCTTCGGACGGCCCGTATACGGCCCCCAAGAACACCGAAAGGCCCCCGGCGCACAGCCGGGGGCCTTTCCTTTGATCCACTCACGCGCCCCGCCCTCGCGGGCCTGGGGCGGCCCTCAGGGCTCGAACTTGTAGCCGAGCCCCCGGACGGTGACGATGTAACGCGGCGTCGAGGGCGCGGGCTCGATCTTCGCCCTGAGCCGCTTGACGTGTACGTCCAGCGTCTTGGTGTCGCCGACGTAATCGGCGCCCCAGACGCGGTCGATCAGCTGCATCCGGGTGAGGACGCGTCCCGCATTGCGCAGCAGGACCTCGAGGAGCTCGAACTCCTTGAGCGGCAGCTGGACGACCTCCCCTTCGACGCTCACGATGTGGCGTTCCACGTCCATCCGTACGGGACCCGCCTCCAACGCCGCGGGGACGATCTCCTCCACGTCGCCCTGACGCCGTAGTACCGCCCGTATACGCGCGACGAGTTCACGCGACGAGAAGGGCTTGGTGACGTAGTCGTCGGCTCCCAGTTCGAGGCCCACGACCTTGTCCACCTCGCTGTCCTTGGCCGTCAGCATGATGACCGGGACGCTGGAGCGAGAGCGCAGTTCGCGGCAGACCTCGGTGCCGGGCAGGCCGGGCAGCATGAGGTCGAGCAGCACGAGGTCCGCGCCGTTGCGGTCGAAAGCCTCCAGCGCGTCCGGCCCGGTGGCGGCCACGGCCACCTCGAAGCCCTCCTTGCGGAGCATGTACGACAGGGCGTCGCTGAACGACTCCTCGTCCTCCACGACAAGTACACGGGTCACGGATTGTCCTCCCGGACTGACTGATCTAGGGATCGGGGGTGTTCCCGCAGGGGGAGCCGGAGGGTGAAGGTCGATCCGGAGCCCTCCTTGCTCCAGACGATCACCTCGCCGCCGTGCTTGGTGGCGACGTGCTTGACGATGGCGAGGCCGAGGCCGGTGCCGCCGGTCTGGCGGGAGCGTGCCGGGTCGACGCGGTAGAAGCGTTCGAAGATACGTTCGAGTTCGCGTTCGGGGATGCCGATGCCCTGGTCGGTGACGCTGATCTCGGCGTAGCGGCGGTCGTCCTGCGTCATGACGCGGGTGGTGATCGCCACCTTGGTGCGTTCCGGGCTGTAGGCGATCGCGTTGTCCACGAGGTTCTTCAGCGCCATCACCAGGAGTTCCTCGTCGCCCTTGACGTACAGGTCGGAGGCGACGGCGACGCTGAAGTGGATCTCGCGGGCCTCGGCGGCGAGCGTGGCGCGGTCCACGGCGTCGGCGACGATGTCGTCGACGGCCACGGGCTCCTCCTGCGCCAGCGGTTCCTCGCCCTGCACGTGCGACAGCGTGATCAGGTCCTGGACGAGGCTGGACAGCCGCGCGGCCTCCAGCTGCATCCGTCCGGCGAAGCGGCGTACCGCCTCCTGGTCCTCCGCGGCGTCCTGGACGGTCTCGGCGAGCAGCAGGAGCGCGCCGACGGGCGTCTTGAGCTCGTGGCTGACGTTGGCGGAGAAGTCGCGGCGGATTGACTCGACGCGGCGCATCTCGGTGAGGTCCTCGGCCAGGACGAGGACGAGCCCGCCGGAGCCGAGCGGCGCGACGCGGACGGCGAACCAGCGGGAGTCGGCCACGCCGACCTGGATCTGGGCCTCGCGGATCTCGCCGTCGCGGCGGACGCGCCGGGCGAGCGCGAGGAGTTCGTCGACCATGAGGCGGTCGCCGCTGACCATCCCGAACGCGCGCGCGGCCGAGGAGGCGCGCAGCACCTTGTCGTCGGTGTCGAGGACGACGGCCGAGGACGGCAGCACGTTGAGCACCTGGGCGACGCCGGGGGGCAGCGGGGCGGGCGGCGGCTGCGAAGGCTCGCCCCTGCCTTGGGCGATCTCGCTCCAGCGGATGGCCAGGCCGGTCACCAGTCCGCCGGTCAGGCCGACGAGCCCGGCGAGTCCGACGGCCAGTTCGACGTTCACAACCTGGATGTTAGGTGCCGCGAAGGATGCCTATGCACTACGCCGGGTACTCGGACTGTCGCGTTCGTCCAATGTTCATCTGTGCCTCTGATTCAGTTCATACCGGACATGTTCCATGTGTCACGGGAAGAACTGATGGCAACTGGTTTTACCCCAAGTGATCGAACGAACACGAGGAACCGACTTTGCGCGACGCTTACCATGAGGAACTCGACGGGCTCTCCCACGAACTCGTGGAGATGACCCGTCTCGTCCGTTCCGCCATGGCGCGGGCGACCACGGCCCTGCTCGACGCCGACGCCCGGCTGGCCGAGGAGGTCATCAGCGGCGACAAGGCGGTCAACAAGATCGAGTTCGAGATCGAACAGACCGTCTTCGACCTGATGGCACGCCAGCAGCCCGTGGCGGGCGACCTGCGGACCCTGATCACCTCGCTGCGCATGGCCGCCGACCTCGAGCGGATGGGCGACCTCGCGTCGCACATCGCCAAGACCGCGCGCCGCCGCCACCCCGAGTCGTGCATCCCGCCGGAGCTGCACGCCACAGTCCTTGAGATGGGCCAGGTCGCCGAGCGGATGGTCGCCAAGGCCGGCAGCGTCATCGCGTCCCAGGACGTGGCGATGGGCCTGGAGCTGGAGACCGACGACGACGCGATGGACCGGCTGCACCGCAAGCTGTTCAAGGTGCTGCTGTCCCCGTCGTGGAAGCACGGCGTCGAGAAGGCCGTCGACATCACCCTCGCCGGCCGCTACTTCGAACGCTTTTCCGACCACGCCGTCCATGTCGCCGGCGACGTCGTCTACCTCGTGACGGGCCAGCGCCCCGAGGAGATCGTGGACGAGTTCAACTAGCCCCACACACGCTGAGAGGGCCCCACAGGCGTCTGTGGGGCCCTCTCGGCGTGTTCGGGTGCTTACTTCTTGCCCTGGTTCTTGACCGCCTCGATGGCGGCCTTGGCGGCCTGCGGGTCGAGGTACTCGCCGCCGCGCTTGCGCGGGACGAAGTCGGCGTCGAGCTCGTACTTGAGCGGGATGCCGGTCGGGATGTTCAGCTCGGAGATCTCGTCGTCGGGGATGTCGTCGAGATGCTTGACCAGGGCGCGCAGCGAGTTGCCGTGCGCGGTCACCAGGACGGTGCGGCCCGCGGCGAGGTCGGGGACGATCGCGTCGTACCAGTAGGGCAGGAGGCGGTCGACCACGTCGGCGAGGCACTCGGTGCGCGGGACGAGTTCGGAGGGGAGCGACGCGTAACGCAGGTCGCCGACCTGGGACAGCGGGTCGCCGTCGGCGATCGGCGGCGGCGGGGTGTCGTAGGAGCGCCGCCACGTCTTGAACTGCTCGGGGCCGAACTCCTCGAGGGTCTGCGCCTTGTTCTTGCCCTGGAGGGCGCCGTAGTGGCGCTCGTTCAGCCGCCAGGAGCGGCGGACCGGCAGCCACAGGAGGTCGGCCGCGTCCAGGGCGATGTTCGCGGTGCGGATAGCGCGCTTGAGCAGGGAGGTGTGCAGGACGTCGGGGGTGAGGTCGGCGTCGAGCAGCAGTTCGCCGGCGGCCGCGGCCTCGCTCTCGCCCTTGGCGGACAGGTCCACGTCCACCCAGCCCGTGAACAGGTTCTCCGCGTTCCACACGCTCTCGCCATGCCGGAGCAAAACCAGGGTAGCCATGCGGGCGATCCTACCGAGGGGGTCCCCGCTAGCGGTTGCCGGGAGCGGCGAACCTGGCGAACGCCTGGAGGTTGGCCAGGGACTCGCCGCGCGAGACCCGCCAGTCCCACTCCTTCTGTATCGAGGTCTTGAAGCCGAGTTCCAGAGCACGGTCGAAGTTCTCGTCGCTGTAGGACAGCGCGCTGCCGAGGAGCCTGTCGACCTCGTCCGCGTCGACGGCCTTGAGCGGCGTCTTGCCGACGAGATACACGTCGCCGACCTCGTCGAGGGTGAAGGCGAGGCCGTACATCTTGCTGTTCTTCTCCAGCAGCCAGCGGTAGAAGACAGCGTGGTTCTCATCGGGCTTGCGGCAGAAGAACGCCTCTACGTGGAGGCTGTAGGTGCCGACGATGAACCACACCATGGTCGCCAGCTTGTGCTCGCCCGGAAGACGGATAAGGAAAGCGCCGTCCCTCGGCTCCTCGTACGTCAGCTCCACCTCTTCGAGGGCCCCGCGGATCGTCTCGATCGCGTTGGCCGCCAGGCTGTTCGTCTCCGTGTTGCTCACGCGCACACCCGTTCGCTCACGACGCTGTTGTACACCCGCAGGAGGCGGTCGGCCGTGGCGTCCCAGCCGAAGACGCGCGCGTGCCTGACCGCGCCTTGCCCGAGCCGTTCCCTGAAGTACGGCTCGTCATACAGGTTCTCCAGGACCCTCGCGTAATCGTCGGGGTCGTGGCCCTGGACGAGGACGCCGGAGATCCCGTCCCCGACGGCCGTGCGCAGCCCTCCTACGGCGGAGGCGACGACCGGGGTCCCACAGGCTTGGGACTCGACGGCGACGAGCCCGAAGGACTCGTTGTGCGAGGGGACGACGGTGATGTCGGCGGCCCGGTACCAGTCGGCCAGGCCCGTCTGGCGGGTCGGCGGCTCGAACCTGACGACGTCGCCGATGCCGAGTGACGCGGCGAGCTTCTGGAGCCCTTCCGGGCGCTCCTTGCCCGTCCCCGAGGGGCCGCCGACGATCGCGACGACCAGCCTCGACCGCAGCTCAGGACGGCGTTCCAGAAGCCGGGCGGCCGCCTTCACCAGGACGTCGGGGGCCTTGAGCGGCTGGATACGGCCGACGAACAGCAGCAGGTAGGCGTCGGTCGGGATACCGAGCCGCCTACGGTCCTCCGTACGGCGTCCCGGCTTGAACACCTCGAGGTTGACGCCGGGGGCGACGGTCTTGACGCGTCCGGGAGCGGCGTCGTAGAGGTCGATCAGCTCTCGGGCCTCGTCGGCGGTGTTGGCGACGAGTTCGTGCGCGTCGGCCACGATCTGCTCCTCGCCCGTCACCCTTAGGGACGGTTCGGGAGTGTCGCCCTCGGCGAGGCTGAGGTTCTTCACCTTGGCGAGGGTGTGCATCGAGTGGACCAGCGGCACGCCCCAGCGGTGCGCGGCCACCCAGCCGGGCTGGCCCGACAGCCAGTAGTGGGAGTGCACGAGGTCGTAGTAGCCGGGCTCGTGGGCCGCCTCGACGCGCAGCAGGCCCGAGGTGAACGCGCACAGCTGCTTGGGCAGGTCGGTCTTGTCGAGTTCCTCGAACGGCCCGGCCTGCACGTTGCGGACCAGCACCCCCGGGGCCAGCTCCACGACCGGCGGCAGCGCCCGGGAGGTCGCGCGGGTGAAGACGTCGACCTGCACGCCCCGCTCGGCCAGCCGTTTCGCGGTCTCCACGATGTAGACGTTCATGCCCCCGGCGTCGCCCGTTCCGGGCTGGTCGAGGGGTGACGTGTGCACGGAGAGCGTCGCGACCCGGTTGATCACGAGACCTCGCTTTGATCGGAGAAAGGGGACCAAATGTTGAACCTACCGATCTGCCCGACTTGTTCCCCACCCCGGGCGGTGTTGACCGGGCCCCCTGGCCGTGCCGCGAGGGCCGTCCGACGACAATGGACCCCATGCGAAAGACAGCTGTGATCACCGGGGCGAGCAGCGGGATCGGCGCGGCCACCGCGCGCAGGCTCGCCGCCGAGGGCTTCAACATCGTCGCCGCGGCCCGCCGCCGCGACCGCCTCGACGCCCTGGTGAAGGAGATCGAGTCCGCCGACCCCGCCGGACGCCGCGGGTTCGCCGAGGCCGTCACCCTCGACGTGACCTCGGAGGAGTCGGTGGCGGAGTTCGCCGCCCGGCTGCCCGAGTGCCACGTCCTGGTCAACAACGCGGGCGGCGCGCACGGCAGGGAGCCCGTCGCCGAGGCGCGCACCGAGGACTGGCAGGTGATGTACGACACCAACGTCCTCGGCCTCATGCGGGTCACCCGGGCGCTGCTGCCGAAGCTCGTCGCCTCCGGGGCGGGCCATGTGGTGAACGTCACGTCCCTCGCCGCGCACGTGCCCTACGAGGGCGGAGGCGGCTACGTGGCCGCCAAGCACGCCGCGGCGGCCGTCAACGACATCCTGCGCCTCGAACTCGTCGACAGGCCGGTCCGGATCACCGAGGTCGCGCCCGGCATGGTGAAGACCGAGGAGTTCTCCCTGGTCCGCCTGCGCGGCGACAAGGACGCCGCCGAAGCCGTCTACCAGGGCGTCGCCGAACCCCTCGTCGCCGACGACATCGCCGACTGCATCGCCTGGGCCGTGACCCGCCCCGCCCACGTCAACATCGACCGCATCGACATCCAACCCCAAGCCCAAGCCGCCCCCCACAAAATCCACCGCTCCTAACCCCTCCTTCCTCGCAGTCCCTTCGGGCCTGCGAGAAAGGAGCCAGCCCCAGCCGACCCCGAACGCCCAAGCCCTCGCAGTCCCTTCGGGCCTGCGAGGAAGAGCAGACCCGCTGACGCGGGGACAGCCCTTCGCGGGCCTGCGTGTCCTGAGTGCCGCGGGCGCCTTCGTGGGCTGGGTGGTCCTTTTCCCCGCAGTCCCGAAGGGACTGCGGGGAGGGGTGGGGTTTGGGGGTGGTTCGTTGGTAGGGGGTCCTCTAGGGTGAGGCGCGCTCCTGTTCCCCCTTGAGGAGATTCGTCGTATGCGTCTGTCTGTTGTTGTGTCTGGTGCGCTCGTGGGGGCGCTGCTTGTGGTGCCGCAGGGGGGCGCGTATGCGGCTCCTAAGAAGGCCGCGTGGAAGAACGTGTCGGGGAAGGCGTTCAAGACGGCGGGGACGTTGGTGGCGGTGGCGGCCGTCGGTAAGAAGAGCGCGTTCGCGATCAATGAGAACGGGCGGCCGTTCCATTGGGACGGCAAGAAGTGGACGGTGAAGAAGGGGGCCGGGAACTTCCGGCCCACCGCCATTGCCGCGTCCGGGCCGAACAAGGCTTGGGCCGTGGGGGTCTCGGGGGTTACGCCCGTCGCGATCTACTGGAATGGGAAGTCGTGGAAGAAGGTCGCGTATCCGGGGGCGAACCTCGGCCCCGTCACGCTACCGATCGTGCCGATCTCGCTTTCGGCCTCGCCTGACGGGACCGTCTACTCCGTCGCGGGGTTGAACTCCAAGAACGACGGGGCGAGCGTCGTGCGCAGGTGGGACGGCAAGAAGTTCGTCAACGTCGACGTGCCCGCCGCGGCCGGGGCGTCGCTCACCGCGGTGGCCGTCCGGAACCGCAAGGACGTGTGGCTCGCCGGGACGACCACCGCCAACGGCACCCAGGCCGTCGCGACGGTCGTGCGGTACACCGGCGGGCAGTGGAAGGCCGCGCCCGCGCCCGGGGGCTCGTGGGGCGTCATCGGGCAGCCGCACAACATCGTCCAGGACCTCGCGGTCACCGGGCAGAACCGGGTGTGGGCGATCCGGGCGCAGAACGGCGGCGGCCTGCTGCGCTGGACCGGCAAGAAGTGGACCGAGGCGAGCACCCCGCTCATCTCCCACTACGCCCTCACTCCCGACGGAGGCTCCGGCGCGTGGACGATCCCGTCGCCGGGCACCGGAGGCAAGCGTTCGGCTTACCTGCACTGGACGGGCAAGTGGGCGAACCTCAAGGGCCCGCAGCGCAAGGGCGACACCCAGATCCACGACATCGTCCGCATCCCCGGTACCAGGCAGGTCATCGCGGTCGGAGGGGTCGCCTCCGGTAACAAGCGGCTGCCCATCGTGGAGATCTACCGCTGACGTGATCTACCGCTGCGGCGCGAGGGCGTCCCACGGAAGCGTTATCTCGCCCAACCTCCAGCGGCGTACGCCGCCGTAAGGCGGACGGGTGAGCACGGGCCACGTACGCCGGATCTGTTCGACCGTCGCAAGCCAGCGCTGCCTCGGCCCGAACACCGACTGCGGCGCGGCGCTCGCCCACGCGAGGTCCATGTCCCTCAGGAACGCGTGCACGGCCTCGCCCGGCACGTTCCGGTGGATCAGGGTCTTCGGCAGCCGTTCGGCGAGCGCCGACGGCCTGGGCAGATGGGCCACGGACGCGGCGAACGTGATCGTCGCGGGCGCGGCCCCGCCCGTCGCGGACGCCCGGTGCAGCGCCACCCAGACGTGCCTGCGGCCGATCTCGTCGCAGGTGCCCTCCACGAGGGTCCCTCCGGGCGCGAGGCGCTCCACAAGCCGGTCCCACGTACGCCACGCGGACTCCTCGTCGTACTGCCGCAGCACGTTCGCGGCGCGGACGAGGTCGGGCGGCCGGTCCACGGGCAGTTCGAACCCTCCCCTGGCGAACGACAGCCCCGGGTAGGCGTCCGCGTGCTCGGCGAGGAAGCTTCGGGCGGCGTCCACCCGGTCCTGCGCGATCTCGAGGCCGACGACGCGCACGTCGGGCCGCGCCGCGCGCAGCCGCGTGTACAGCTCCACGGCCGTCACCGGCGACGCCCCGTATCCGAGGTCGACCACGAGCGCGCCGGGCGGCAGCGGCGTCGTGGCGGCCGTCCAGAGGTCCTGCCGTCGCAGCCGGTTGGGGTTGGTCGTCCCCCTCGTCAGCTCGCCCTCAGGCCGCCGCACCCGCTCCGCGCACACCGCTCCACGGTAGGCGCTCCGCGGGCCCGCTCGGGCCGCTCAGGGGGCCGTCAGCGGTAGATCTCGACGATCGGGTAGCGCTTGTCGTTCCGGTCGAGCCCGCCGACCGACACCACCCGCGACGTACCCGGAATGTTCTCTATGTCGCCAAGGCCGGGAACACCGTCACGACGCGGCCCGGAAGCGAAGTCCCACAGACTGTCGCGTTCATGCCAGCGCAGGTAAGGCGTCTCCTTGGCGTCACTTCGGCTGTACGGGAGTATCCACACGCCGCCCAAGCCGTCGGAGGTGAGGGTGAGCGCACCGAGCTCGCGCGGGAGCCTGCGCTCGACCACCCGCTTGCCGGTCCACCGCACCAGCGACGTCGCCGTCGCGCCGCGCAGCGCCCACGCGGTCCCGGGACCGTCGGCGACGATCTGGGTGATCGCCTTGTTGGACACGCCCCCGACCTTCAGGCGCTTCCACTTCTTGCCGTTCCAGTGCATGAGCAGCGAACGGAACTGCTTGTTCGCGCTGTACGTGCCGCCGAGCCAGACGTCGTTCTTGGCCCGCACCTCGACCGTGCTGAGCGACGTGTTCTTCGGCAGCGGCACCTTCCAGCGCGTCCACCTCCCGTTCTTCCACCGGTGGACGGCGTTGCCGCCACGGAACGGGTCTTCGGCGACGGAGACGGCCGTCCCGTCCGGCGCGGCAGCCAGGTCGACGGGTACGCCGGGCCCCGGGAACGCCACCTCACGCCACGCGGAGCCGTTGTAGTACAGCGCGTGTGACGCCGTCAGCTCGACGCCCGTTATCCAGGCCCGCTTGGGGCCCGCGACGGCGAGCCCGGCGGGCGCGAAAGCGAAGTCGTTGGCTACCCGGCTCCACTTGCGGCCGTTCCACTTCCACAGAGCGAGCTTGTCGCCTTCCTTACCCGCCGCCCAGCCGAGCTTCGCCGAGACGAACTCGACGTTGTTCAGCGCGCCCGCCTTCACCGTCTTGACGCCGGCCATCTTGCGCCACTTGGCGGGCGCGGCCTGCGCGACGGGGGCGACCACAAGGGAGGCCCCCACAAGGACAGCCGTGAAGGCGGCGGCCCGCCTCACTCCGCGCCCAACGCCGCGACGTCGACCTTCGGAGCCTTCTTGCCGTACGGACGCGACTGGGCGAGCGCCCCGGACAGCGCGAAGGTGAACGCGCGCATCGACTCGGCGAACTTCGAAAGGTCCCATTCGGCAGGTCCCTCGTACCAGTAGAGGTTGTCTCCGCCCTCGACCCCCGCGGTCTCCACGGTCTTGGCCCACGGCCCGACCGTGTCGAACACGACCGCGTACGGCAGGAAACGGGAGAACAGGGCGATCTTCTGACGGTCGGGCACCTGCTCGGCCGCGCCCTTGCGCAGGTACTCACGGAAGCCGAGGGTGCGCGCGAGCACCGCAGAGCCCTTGGCGGTCTTGGCGGGCATGTGCTTGCCGAACAGCGTCAGCGCGAGGCCGAACGCGAGGACGCCGAGGCCGACGAGCGCGTAGTTCGTCGCGATCGCCAGCGCGACGGTCCCGATGACGCCGAGCGCGGTCACCACGTAGCCCAGGACGGTCCAGCGCGAGCGGACCGCGTCCGGCCTGCGGTTGAACCAGCCCTGCTTCACCACGTCGACGTACAGGGCCGCACGGACCTGCGAGAGCTTCGTCGCGAACGTGCCGCCGAGGGCCGCGAGCTTGACGGTCTCGCGTCCGCCGAGGAAAAGGCCGTCGTACAGGATCTGCTCGTAGGGAAGCAGGTCGTTCACCGGACGGTTGAGCCGGCGTAGGGTCCAGTCGCCCTTGCCCTCGGCTTCTTCGATGAGGAGGTAGCCGCGTACGGCGAGGTCGATGACGCTCGCGGTGACGTCGATCACGTCGGCCTGCTCGTCTATGAGCGTGCCCACCTGGCCGGGGCGGATGCCGTCCGGCGGCTCGAAGCCGGCCTCGGTGAGCGGCGTCGTCTCGGCGACTTCAGCGCGCTCGTCACGGCCGCGCAGGCGGTGCAGGAGGAAGAAGCCGCCGAGCAGGACCACAAGAAGTGCCGCCAAGGCCCCGCCCGTGACGGCGTTCATGGCGAACGACGAAGCGAGCGTCTTGCGCTCGACGTACGTCGGCGTGCCTGTGGTGTGCCCGGCGGGCAGCACCCCCGCGACCGTCAGGTACTCCTCCGGAAGCATCGTCGTCTGTCCGAACAGCGTCATGCGGCCCGGCTTCGGCCTGCGGAACTCGCTGCACCCGACGACGCTCGCGGGCGACCCGGCGAAGCAGTTGATGCCGCGCACCTGCGCCTCGACGTCGAGCGTGACCGTCGCCTCGACAACCGGGACGTTCCACCCGACGGCCGTCCAGCGCAGCTCCTGCCCGTTCGGCAGCGGCGCGACCGACCCCCTCACGTCGTAGGTGAGCGTGTAGGTCTGGACGCCCGAGCCGCCCGACAGCCGCACGACGGTCCTGCCGTCCTCGACCACGGTCTCGGCGGCGATCCCTCCGCCCGTCACCTTGACGTTGTCGACGGCGAAGGTCCTGTCGCGCGTGGAGTCGACCGGCACGCGGGTGATGAAGATCCGCTCGACGGGGTCGCCGTCGGACGTCGAGCCGTGGTCGAACCGCACGGTCTCGGTGGCGTGCAGCACCCCGTCTCCGCCGACCGTGAGGACGACCTCGTCGCTGAGCACCCGGTCGTCGGCGTCGGCGAGGACCGCCGCGCGCTCGGCGGCGGTCGGCGGCGGCGCGGCGTGGACGGGGGTCAGCGGGGCGAGCAGGAGGAGGGGTGCGGCGATCAGCCATGAGCGTCCCAGCATGCGCCCAAAGCGTAGTGGGTACCGATCACGCCCACTATGGGGCTGCGTGAACCGCTCTGCTTGCAGGAGCACGCACTCTCCGGTCAGGGAACACGCAAGGAAACGCCAAGAATCCAGTGATTTTCGGATCTGAGTTACGAGATCATGGCAAATTGTGAGCGGAGTCACCGCCGAGGGCCACGCCCTCCGCTTGCAATAGCAAGCACTTTGACCGAGGGTGGGACATATGCAAGGACCGAAGGTCGGCTCCATCGGGGAGTACATCCGGGAGCAGCGGCAACGGGCGAAGATCTCC
Organism: Actinocorallia sp. A-T 12471; assembly: GCF_033875155.1. Classification (NCBI taxonomy): domain Bacteria; kingdom Bacillati; phylum Actinomycetota; class Actinomycetes; order Streptosporangiales; family Thermomonosporaceae; genus Actinocorallia; species Actinocorallia sp. A-T 12471. Next base: position 45,870 of record NZ_JAWZTE010000022.1, read on the forward strand.
ATGCGTCAGCTGGCGCAGCAGGCCGGGGTCTCCAACCCCTACCTGAGCCAGGTCGAACGCGGCCTGCGCAAGCCGTCGGCGGAGATCCTCCAGCAGATCGCCAAGGGGCTCAGGATCTCGGCAGAGGCGCTTTACGTGCAGGCCGGAATCCTCGAGGACCGCGAGGCGGACAGCGACGTCCAGACAGCCATCCGGGCCGACCTCGCTCTTTCCGAAAGGCAGAAGCAGGTGTTGCTGGACATCTACGACTCCTTCCGGAAGGAGAACACCGCGAACACCGGGCCGGAAGACGAGGCCCCGTCGACAAGAGAGGACCTGGAACCATGACCCTCGCCGAGAAGATCCGAGAGAGCAAGGCCGTCTACGCCGGAGCGGGGGCGGTCGACCTGGCCGTCGAGAAGCTTCGCGAGGTGCCCGAGGTCGCCGCCAAGGTGCGCGCCGAACTCACCGAGAACTACAGCAAGTACCGCGAGTCGGTCACCGAGAACGTCGACGAGCTGCGCGGCGAGGTGAACGAGCGGGTCGCCAAGGCCCGCACCACCGTCACGCTGCGGGTCGACGAGCTCAAGGCCAACGTCTCCCGCTACCAGGAGACCACCGAGGCGACCACCTTCCAGGGCTACGTCGCGACCGTCTCCACCAAGCTCACCGAGGTCATCGACGAGCTGGCCGAGCGCGGCAAGACCGTCATCAACAAGGAGGCCGTGAAGGTCGAGGAGGCCACCGTGGTGGCCCCGCCGAAGCAGGCGACCCCGATCGAGGCCGAGACCGTCAAGCCCGCTCCCAAGGCCGCCCCCAAGAAGAGCACCGCCAAGAAGAGCTAGACATGAACGCGCCGCTTACGGCGACGTCGTGAACGGCCCCCGAGGGATCTCCGCCGGGGGCCGTTCGCGTGTGCGGCGCGGGGAGAGATCTTTGTCCTGCGCCGGGTTAGGGACGTGCGGCCTCGCCGGGACAATCACGGCATGGAAGTACTGAGCGGCCGTGTACTCATCCGTCCGACCGACCCGGAGAGAAGCCTTCGCTTCTACCGCGACGTGCTCGGGCTCGCCGTGTACCGCGAGTTCGGGCCGCCCGACGCTCCGGGGACGGTGTTCTTCCTCGGGTCGGGGTTCCTCGAGCTGTCCGGGCGGGCGGAGACGCCGTCGTCTGACGCCGTCGCCCTCTGGCTCCAGGTACGCGACGTAAGGGCCGAGCACGAGCGGCTCGCCGCCGCGTCGGTCACCGTGCTGCGCGAGCCGCGGCTAGAGCCCTGGGGCCTGCACGAGATGTGGATCGCCGACCCGGACGGCGTCCGGCTCGTCCTTGTCGAGATCCCCTCCGACCATCCCCTGCGCCGCGACTCCCGTCCCCTGCCCTGACCCGCCCGGGGAGAGCAGAGCTGACGTGCGCAGGGCGAGGGTACGGCGGGTGTCGGACGGGCTCGGATACAGCGGCGCGTGTACGTGGACGTGGGCGGAGAGTTCAGCGGCGGTCAGAACGCGGCGTAGTGAGTGGCTGAAGGGGTCGGCGCCTACGTAGGCCGGAAGGGTCGTCGGATGAGGGCCCTGCCGGTAGGAGAGGGCCACGGGCAGGATCGGGGCCCGGGCGTCGAGGGCGGCCTGGAAGACGGCGCGGTGGAACCGTCCCGGAGTACGGCAGCGCGTGGTGCCCTCGGGGAACACCACGACGGACGAGCCCGCACGCAGCAGCTCCGCGAGGTCGGCCACGACCCCCGGCAGCGACAACAGCCCATCGCGGTCGATGAACCTCGTCCCCACCCGCCTCGCCAACTCCCCGATGACGGGCCACTCCCCCACCTCCCGCTTCGCGAGCATCGTCACCGCCCCCAACGACGCCAGCACAGGCACATCAAGCCACGACACATGATTCGCCACCACGAGCACCCCACCCCCCTCCCCCACCCCAAAAACCCCACCCTCCCCAGCGCGCGCGCTTGTGCCCGCGTACGCACGCTCGGGGACACCGCCCTCGCCAGCGCGCGCGCTGAGGCCCGCGCACGCGGGCCCGAGAACAGGGCGCTCCTCAGCGCGCGCGCTGAGGTCCGCGGACGTGGGCCCGAGGGCAGGGCGCTGCCCGGCGTGCGCGCTTGGGGCCGCGTGCGCGCGCTCGGGCCCGAGGGTGGGAGCCTCCCCAGCGCGCGCGCTTGGGGGCGCGGGGGTGCGCTCGGGCCCGAGGGTGGGGGCCTCTCCAGCGCGCGCGCTTGGGGGTGTGGGGGTGGGGGCGGCTTTGGTGACGTTGGTGGTGATGTTCAGGGCGGATAGGAGGGAGCGGGAGAGGGGGGTCAGGGCGGTGGTGTGGGGGGTGCGGGCCAGGAGGGCGGCGAGGCGGGCGGCGCGTAGGGCCGCGGTGGGGAGGCGGGTGGGTGGGAGGGCGGCGGCTACGCATGCGGTCGTGCACGGGGAGGTGGGGGACCAGGGGTTCATCGGTCGGCCAGGAAGAAGCGGCGGTAGCGGTCGTGCATGGCGTCGAGGTCGAGGAGGACGAAGAAGTCGGCGGTCGCGAAAGCCGGGTCGTGGTGGGGCGCGCCGCAGATCCACGCGCCGAACCGCAGATAGGCGCGCAGCAGAGGCGGGGTCGTCGCGGGGGCGTCGTACTGTGCGCCGGTTACGGCCGCCGACGGGCCCTGCCAAGGGTTGCGGGGCAGTACCGCGAAGTCGGCGGGCGGCCGGTGCGCGTCGGCGAGGGCGCTGACGTGGGCGGCGGCGCGGCCGCCGTCGTCTAGGGAGACCGAGGCGCAGCCGCCCAGGTAGCGGTGGCCCGACAGCAGGACGTAGCGCGCTATGCCCGACCACAGAAGGGTGATGACGGCTCCGGTGCGGTGCGCGGGGTCGACGCAGACGCGTCCGGTCTCGACCATCGAGGCGCGCACGTCGTCCGGCAGCCCGGCGAGGTCGAACTCGGTCGCCGCGTAGGACGGGCCGCGCCCCGGCGGGAACAGCCGATAGGTGCCGACGACCTCCTCGGTCGCGGTCTCCACCACGAGCAGGTGGTCGGCGTAGGCGTCGAAGGGGTCGACGTCGTGGCCCGCGACCGCAGTGTCCAGGCAGGCGCCCTGCTCGGTCGCGAACACGCGGTGCCGCAGCCGCTGCGCCGCGCGCACCTGCTCCTCGGTGTCGGCTATCCGAACGGTGTACGCGGGCTGCGTGACGGGCTCGCGAAGGTCGCGCGTACCGGGCGGCGTTACGGGCCCGGTGATGGGGGTCGTGGTGGGCGTCGTCATGGGTGCTCCCCGGGTCGGCGGCCCGCGTCCGTCCCTTGGACGCGGCCCGTGCGAGGAACCTTCGGACGCGTCGGCGCACGTCCGGCGACGCCAGTAGAGCGCGCGCCGGAACACCCGGTGAAGTCCGCCCTTCAGGCCCGGAGCCCGCCTCCAGGACCGTCACCCACTGTGTCCGAGAACGAGCGAATTTGTGAGACAAGGACCACTTTGCGGTGTTCGCTTGGGACTTTCGGGAAGGGCTGTGAGGGTCCACCATCGCGAAGGAGGGATCGTGGCCACCGAGCGCCCCACCCAGACCGGCAGCCAGACCGGCAGCACGTTCCCGGAGGCGAACGCCTTTCCGGAGACAGGCAAGACGCAGATACAGGAGTTCGGGACCATCCGGATGTTCCCGCTCGGCCTGTCGTCCGAGGCGCGGATGTACTCGTGTCGCCGGCTGAACCAGATCCTCGCCGACACCCAGATCCTCTACAACCTCTACAAGAAGGCGCACTGGCTCATGCGCGGGCCGACCTTCTACCAGCTCCACCTCCTGCTCGACAAGCACGCCGACGAGCAGCTGAAGCTCGTTGACCTGGTCGCGGAACGCGTCCAGACCCTTGGCGGCGTGGCCGTCGGCGACCCGAGGCACGTCGCCGAGCTGACCGTCATCCCCCGGCCGCCGGACGGCGTCGAGGAGGTCCCGGCGATGCTGACCCGCCTTGTCGAGGCGCACGAGGCGATCCTCGTCGCCGCGCGCGACGCGGCGCGGCACGCCGCCGACCTCGGCGACTCGGGCACCGATGACCTGCTGGTCTCGGACGTCATCAGGACCGGCGAACTCCAGGCGTGGTTCCTCATCGAGCACCTCGTCGACACGCCGATCGTCAGCGGGCCGATCAGCGACACGGTGAACGACCCGCAGCGCGACCCTAGCTAGCGCGCTTACGACCCGTCGGGGGCCGGGCTCACGCCCGGCCCTCAGGGCTGTCCGGAGCCTTTCCCATTCGCGTCTTCGCCCGCGCTTGCCCCGGGAGTGCCCCGGCCTTGGGGGATAACGAACTATTGATGGAGTCATGACGCGTATCGCGGCGGTTCGCGGGGTCCTGCCGGAGCACAGGTATCCCCAGGGGCAGATCACCGAGGCGTTCGTCGCGGGATGGGGACTGACCGGGACAAAGAAGGCACTGCTCGAGCGGCTGCACACCGCCGTCGGGGTGCGGACGCGCAGCCTCGCGCTCCCGATCGGCGGCTACGCGGCCCTGGAAGGCTTCGGGGGCGCGAACGACGCCTACATAACCCGGAGTGTCGAGCTCGGCTCCCGTGCCCTCACGGAGGCGCTGAGCGACGCGGGGCTCGCCCCCGACGACGTCGACCTGATCCTCACGGTCTCCACGACCGGGCTCGCGGCGCCGTCGATCGACGCGCGGATCGCGGCGAATGTCGGGCTCCGTACGGATGTGCGGAGAGTGCCGGTGTTCGGGCTCGGCTGCGTCGGCGGCGCGGCGGGGCTCGCCAGGGTCCACGACCACCTGCGCGGCTGGCCGGGGCACGTCGCCGTCCTGCTGTCGGTCGAGCTGTGCTCGCTGACGCTCCAGCGGCACGACCTGACCCCGGCCAACCTCGTCGCGACCGCGCTGTTCGGCGACGGGGCCGCGGCCGTCGTCGTCTGCGGCGCGGCCCACGCCCTTCCCGGCACCGCCTCGGTGCGGGCCACGCGCAGCCGCCTGTACCCCGACTCCGGCCACCTGATGGGCTGGAACGTGTCCGGCGACGGCTTCGGCGTCATGCTCGACCCGGGCATCCCGGACATGGTCCGCGCGCATCTCGCCGACGACGTCAGGACCTTCCTCGCCGCGCACGACCTCACCCCGCGCGACATCACCACGTGGATCTGCCACCCGGGCGGACCGAAGATCATCGACGCCGTCGTGGAGACCCTCGACCTCGACCCCGAGGCCCTCGCCCTCACCAGGACCTCCCTCCAGGAGAAGGGCAACCTCTCGTCGGCCTCGGTCCTGCACGTCCTCGCCGACACGCTCGCCGCCTCGCCCCCGAGCGGCGGCCACGCCGTCCTCCTCGCCCTCGGCCCCGGCTTCTGCGCCGAACTCGTCCTCCTCGACTGGTAACCGGGACCCGTGATTCGGGCTGGCGAAAGGGGTGCTCCGTGTCCGGCTGGTACGCGGCTCTGGTCTGCCTGGTAGGGCTGGAAAGACTCGCCGAACTCAAGGTGGCCCGCAGAAACCTCCAGTGGAGCCGCGCCCTGGGCGGCGTCGAATCAGGCCGCGACCACTACCCCCTCATCGTGGCCCTGCACGTCGGCCTCCTTGCCGGCTGCCTCCTGGAACCCGTCCTGCTCGACCGCCCCTTCATCCCCGCCCTCGGCTGGCCCATGCTCGCCCTGGTGGCGGCCGCCCAGGGCCTGCGCTGGTGGTGCATCCGCACCCTCGGCCCCCAGTGGAACACCCGCGTCATCGTCGTCCCCGGCCTCCCCCGCGTGACCCGAGGCCCCTACCGCTACCCCTGGCTCCCCCACCCCAACTACCTCGCCGTAGCCCTAGAGGGCTTCGCCCTCCCCCTGGTCCACACAGCCTGGCTCACCGCCCTCACCTTCACCCTCCTCAACCTCCCCCTAACCGCCCACCGCCTGAAAACCGAAAACACCGCCCTAAAATCCCTAACCCCCAAAAAAGCCTAACCCCTTTCCGCGCAGTCCCTTCGGGACTGCGCGGAGGAAGGCCGGCCCCGGCCCGACCCCAGACCGGCCCGCACAGGCGGTGATCGTCGCGCCCGCCTACGGCCGCTTCGCCTGGCTCGCCGCCCGGCTGACCCCGGCCGCGCAAGCCCAAATCCCGCACCGGCCCGAACGAGAGCGGGGTGTCCAGCCCACCCCGGCGGGCTCGAACGAGAGCTGGGCCGCTCCGCGCGAGCGGGCCGGGCTGGAGCTGGGCTGCGCGGTGCGAGCGCAACCCCGCACGGACTCGGGCTAGAGCTGGACCACGTGGGGCGGGCGCGCGCGGGCTGGGTTGCTGGGTGGGAG